>NZ_KQ557143.1:0-42005 GCF_001443665.1 endosymbiont of Ridgeia piscesae
GCCTCCACTACATCTTTCCTTTTCTGATCACGCTGTTCTTTTATCGTAGCCATGGAAAGCAGTATACACTGCCAATACTTTCGGAACGATTAATACTGGCGCATCCGGCTCGGCGCCAAGATAGCCAACCAGCGTGACACTGCCGGCGCTGTGTCCGATGATGATGGCGTTCTGGCCGGTGTGCGTCTTCAACCATCGGTTCCATACGCCCACCTCTCGCCTATCCTGATCGAAGGAGTGGGTATGGATCGCTTCGCAGGGCAGACTGGCATTGCGCCGGTCGATACCAAGCGTCAGTGTCGGAGTCAGCACGCTGTATCCACTCTCTGCCAGGGTGTCAGCGAGCCGGCGGACAGTAAAGAACTCCCGGGTCTGCAAAAAACCGTGCAGGATCAGTATCGGCGGGGCGTCGAGGTTCCCCTGCCGGAACTCCGCGCTGGCTCGAATCCCTTTGGCCATATCCAGTTCGATGAGCTCTGCCTTGAGTGGTGCAGTGAATAGGCTCAGCAGAATAATCAGAGCGATGAGGTTTGTCGCATTGTGGGGGGCTGCAGAAGCCATTGTACGCTCGCGGATGTGGTTGGGGTGGCGCTGACAGGTGTTAGCTTGGAATAAAGTGGTTCTACTGCTCGATTGTCGGCCGGGCCTGGCTGTGCTTGAGTCGGCAACGTTCTGGAAGGCGGTGGCTGTTTAGGCTTGTTGTTGATTCCACAAGGTTTTCCTGCATGCTACTATCCGCGCCCTATGCGCCTTTCCGATTTCCGATATGAGCTGCCTGACGAGCTGATCGCCCAGTTTCCCCAGCCCTCGCGAACCGCGTCGCGCCTGCTGTGTCTCGACGGCAGCAGTGGCCGGGTCGTCGACCGGCAGTTTACCCAATTGCCCGACCTGCTGCAGGCTGGCGATCTGCTGGTGTTTAACGATACGCGGGTGATGCGGGCCCGGCTTTATGGACGCAAGACCTCCGGTGGCAGAGTGGAGCTGCTGATCGAGCGGGTTTTGGCGCCGCAGCGTGTGCTGGCTCACGTTCGTGCTAGCAAGTCACCCAAGCCGGGGAGTCGCCTGCTGCTGGGTGAGGCAGATACTGAAGTTGAAGTGGTCGCCCGGGAGGGAGCGCTGTTTGAGCTCTCCCTGGCTGATGGCGATTTCTACCAGTTAATGGAGCGGCAGGGGCATATCCCGCTGCCACCCTATATCACCCGTTCCGACCAGGTCTTGGATCAGGAACGCTATCAGACTGTCTACGCACGCAGTGAGGGAGCGGTGGCCGCGCCGACAGCCGGGCTCCACTTTGACCTGCCGCTGCTTGACCGGCTGGCGGCGAGCGGGATCGGGATGGCCCAAGTCACCCTGCACGTGGGGGCCGGCACCTTCCAGCCGGTGCGTGTCGAGAACCTCGATGAGCACGAGATGCACAGTGAGTACCTTGAGGTGGATGAGGTGGTGTGCGAAAAGATCAGAGAAACCCGTGCCCGCGGGGGGCGGGTCGTGGCGGTGGGTACGACCACCGTGCGCAGCCTGGAGACGGCGAGCGCGGATGGGAATATCCGTCCCTACCGTGGCGATACCCGCCTGTTCATCCGCCCCGGTTACCGCTTCTCCAGTGTCGATGCGATGGTGACCAATTTTCACCTGCCGGAGTCGACCTTGCTGATGCTGGTGTCGGCCTTTTCCGGTTACGACGCGGTGATGGCCACCTACCGGCATGCGGTCGAGCAGCGCTATCGCTTCTTCAGTTATGGAGATGCGATGTTTCTGACGCCCTCATCAAGCGCCAAGTACGAGTAGGGGGCAGAGCTGAGTCAGTGTCTCGAAAGAAAATTGAGGCAAAAAAAAGCGCGGTAGGGATGCCGCGCTAAACGTTTCCACCAAAGGAGGATGGAGGAGTGTGGGCTGATTCAGTTAAGAATCAGCACATAACCATCTTCTAATATAATTTATTGGCTGTCAACTAATCCTAGGGAAAACCCTTGCTTTCAGGATATTAAATCCTGTTTGCCCCAAAATTATAGGGCGAAGGTGGCAGCAATTACCAATGTAGAGTCATGCACTTCGAAAAGATCAAAACCGATGGGGCAGCGCGACGCGGCCGGCTGACATTCGAGCGGGGCACCATCGAGACCCCAGCCTTCATGCCGGTCGGCACCTACGGAACCGTCAAGGCGATGACCCCGGAGGAGCTGCAACAGAGCGGCGCCGAGATCATCCTTGGCAACACCTTCCATCTGATGCTCCGACCAGGCACTGACGTGATCCGCAAGCACGGTGATCTGCATGGTTTTACTCACTGGGAACGACCGATCCTCACCGACTCCGGTGGCTTTCAGGTGTTCAGCCTGGGAAAGATGCGCAAGATCACCGAGCAGGGGGTCGCGTTTCGCTCGCCGGTGGATGGCAGCAAGGTCTTTATGGGGCCGGAGGAGTCGATGCAGGTGCAGCGGGAGCTGGGTTCCGACATCGTGATGATCTTCGATGAGTGCACCCCCTATCCGGCCACACAAGAAGAGGCGCGGGCCTCGATGGAGCTCTCGCTGCGCTGGGCAGAGCGCTCGAAAGTCGCCCACGGCGACAATCCGGCAGCGCTGTTCGGCATCGTCCAGGGTGGAGTCTATGAATCTCTGCGCCAGGCCTCTCTGGAGGGGTTGATGGCGATCGGCTTCGACGGCTATGCGGTGGGTGGGCTGTCGGTGGGTGAGCCGCCGGAGGATCGCTGGCGCATCCTCGACTTCCTCGCCGACAAGCTGCCCGCGGATAAACCCCACTATCTGATGGGGGTCGGTACGCCGGAGGATATCGTCGGAGCGGTGCAGCGTGGTATCGACATGTTTGACTGCGTGATGCCGACTCGCAATGCGCGCAACGGCCACCTCTTCACTCATCAGGGGATTGTGCGCATCCGCAACGCGGTACACCAGTACGATGAGGGCCCCCTCGACCCGCTCTGTGACTGCTACACCTGTCGCAACTACAGTCGCGCCTACCTGCGCCATCTGCAGCGTTGCAACGAGATTCTCGGTCATCGCCTCAACACCATTCACAACCTCCACTACTACCAGTCGCTGATGCGTGGCCTCAGAGAGGCGATCGAGGCTGGCCGGCTGGAGACGTTTGTGGCGGAGTTTTATCGGATGCGCGAGTAAGATACCGGATTCGGGCGACGGCCGTTGGTTTGGCCACTGCATCTTCAATGCTTCTGTGTCATAATCCGCGGCTGATTTTGCCGCCGCCAGGTGATTTGCGGCGGCTATGATGAATTTCCAAAGAAATTAGCGGGAAAAACCATGAGCTTCTTTATTTCCGATGCATTTGCCGAAGGCGCGGCCGGCGCTGGACAGGATCCCCTGATGGGACTGTTGCCGCTGGTCCTGTTTGGTGTGGTGCTCTACTTCCTTTTGATCCGGCCCCAGGTGAAGCGCCAGAAGGAGCACGGTAAGATGGTTGAGACTCTCTCCAAGGGGGATGAGATCGCCAGCTCCGGCGGCATCGTCGGTAGGATCACCGGCCTGGGCGATAACTTCATCACCGTGGAGGTCGCCGAAGGCGTCGAGCTGAAGATGCGCCGCCAGGCAGTGGAATCGGTTCTGCCAAAGGGCTCTATCAAGGAGATGTGACGGGCCTGCAACTGCCGATCCGTCAGGAGCCTCTGGATGAATCTGGACCACAAGAGTGCCGTCCATGATTCGTTCAGAGGCGCCTTAGTCAGGAACAGTTCGCCGGTTCTCTCCGGCGTCGCAACAAGCATATCGCGATGAATCAATACCCCCTGTGGAAAAACCTGTTGGTGGTGATCGTGATCCTGGTCGGGGCGCTCTACGCCCTGCCCAACATCTACGATCAGGATCCCTCCATGGAGATCTCCGGCACCCGCCGGGCTCAGATCGATGCCACCACACCGCTGCGTATCAACACGGCGTTGGCAGCTGCCCAGATTACAGCCAAGGCGATCGAGCCGCTCGAAGGCAAATTGCTGGTGCGCTTCAGTAGTTCGGAAGATCAGCTCAAGGCGGTTGAGGTTATCGCTGCAGAACTGGGGGGAGACTTCAATCAGGCGCTGACGCTGGCACCCGATCTGCCCGACTGGCTGCGTAGCTTGGGGGCCGAGCCGATGTACCTGGGGCTCGACCTGCGCGGCGGCATCCACGTGCTGATTGACGTCGACATGGAGGCGGCGGTGCAGCAGGCGATGGAGCGCTATGCGGGCGATATCCGCGGCCTGCTGCGCAAGCAGAAGATCCGCTATCTGCGGGTGGCGCGTGAGGGCGATGCGGTATTGGTCAAGTTTCGCGATGCTGCCAAGCGGGATGCTGCAGAGCAGAAGATCCACAGTGAATTCCGTGAGTTGGTGCTGGAGACTCTGGAGCGCGGTACCGACTTTTTTGTGAAGGCTAGCCTCACACCCGCCGAGCGTAGAGGCGTGCAGAAGTTCGCTCTGGAGCAGAACATCACCACCCTGCGCAATCGTGTCGACGCGCTGGGAGTGGCGGAGCCGCTGATTCAGCAGCAGGGCGAGCGGCGCATCGTGGTGCAGCTGCCCGGCGCACAGGATCCGGCCAAGCTGAAGGAGATTCTCGGCGCTACTGCGACCCTGGAGTATCGTCTCGCCGACACCGAACATAGCGTGCAGGATGCGGTCAACGGCCGAGTGCCCCCGGGTTCCAAACTCTATCGGGAGCGTAACGGCCAGCCGGTGTTGCTGAAGAAGTCGGTGATCATCACCGGTAATCAGATCACCGATGCCTCCTCTGGACTCGACCAGCGTGGCGGTGGCCCTATGGTCTCGGTCACCCTGGACGGCGTGGGTGCTAAGCGCATGCGCCGTCTCACCAGCGAGAATGTCGGCAAGCCGATGGCGGTGGTGTTTATCGAGAACCGTACCATCACCCGCATGGTCGACGGCCAGCCGGTCAAGCATAAAGTTAAGGTGGAAGAGGTGATCAGCATCGCCAATATCCTCGAACCCTTCGGTCGGCGCTTTCAGACCACCGGCCTCGACAGCTCAGAAGAGGCCCGTGATCTAGCGCTGCTGCTGCGTGCCGGTGCGCTGGCTGCTCCCATCGAGATCGTCGAGGAGCACACCATCGGCCCCAGCCTGGGTCAGGACAATATTGACCAGGGCTTTCAGTCAGTGGTGATCGGCCTGGTCTTGGTGATGGTCTTCATGGCGGTCTACTATCGTGTCTTCGGTCTGGTGGCGGACCTGGCGCTGGTGATGAATCTGGTGCTGATCATCTCGGTGCTCTCCATGCTGCAGGCCACCCTGACTCTGCCAGGCATCGCCGGCATCGTGCTTACCGTGGGTATGGCGGTGGATGCCAACGTGCTGATCTTTGAGCGTATTCGCGAGGAGATTAAGATCGGTAACTCGCCCCAGGCGAGCATCCAGGCCGGTTATGGCAAGGCACTCTCCACCATCCTGGATGCCAATATCACTACCCTGATCGCAGCTGTGGTGCTGTTCAGCTTCGGTACCGGCCCGATCAAGGGCTTCGCGGTGACCCTGGCAATCGGTATCCTTACCTCCATGTTCACCGCGATCATCGGCACCCGGGCCCTGATCAACCTGATCTATGGCGGTCGCCGGGTCAAAGAGCTGGCGGTGTAACAGGAAGCAACGACCATGCAGATATTCAATAAAACATCCAAGTTCGATTTCATGGGTGGGCGCAAGCTGGCCTCCGGCCTCTCCGCGGCGGTTATTCTGGTGGCGCTAGTTTCAGTGTTCGCCAGGGGGCTGAATCTGGGTATCGACTTTACCGGCGGTACCCTGGTTGAAGTGGGCTATGCGCAGCCTGTCGAGCTTCCAGCGGTGCGCAAGTCGCTGGTTGAAGGTGGTTTCGAGGACGCCACGGTGCAGCATTTCGGCACCTCCCGCGACGTGCTGGTGCGTCTCGCCCCGCGTGACGGGGTGGAGAGCGCGGTGGTCAGCGACCAGGCGTTTGCCGCGATGCAGCGTGCCACCGAAGGTAAAGCTGAGCTGCGCCGGGTGGAGTTTGTCGGTCCTCAGGTGGGTGACGAGCTGACCGAGGATGGCGGTCTGGCGATGCTCTATGCCCTGATCTGTATCCTGCTCTATGTTGGCATCCGTTTCGAGTACCGCTTTGCTATGGGCGCGGTGATCGCGTTGGTGCACGACGTGATCGTCACTATCGGCATCTTCTCCCTGTTCCAGGTGGAGTTCGATCTGCCGGTGTTGGCAGCGGTATTGGCGGTGATCGGCTACTCGCTCAACGACACCATCGTGGTCTACGACCGGATCCGCGAGAACTTCCGTAAGATACGTAAGGGCACGCCGATCGAGATTATCAACGCCTCCCTTAATCAGACCCTGGCGCGTACCCTGGTGACCTCCTTGACCACCCTGCTGGTGCTGATCGCACTGTTCCTGTTCGGTGGCGAGATCATCCACGGCTTCGCCCTGGCGCTGATCGTCGGCGTGGTAGTCGGCACCTACTCCTCCATCTATGTAGCGAGCAGCGCAATCATCATGATGGGTATCAGCAAGGAGGATCTGATGCCGGTGGAGAAGGAGGGTGCCGAGTTGGACGAGCGCCCCTGAGTGACGCTAGCCACTTCTACCGGGCGCGGTTCCTGGGGGGGATGGCGCTCTGGCACCTCCTGTATCGCTTCTGAAGGGTCGCTTTTGAACACCCCAAAGCAAATGATCGGCCCAGCCTTTGATACAGTACATGCGGTTGATGAGATCCTCTGTGGATCTATGTCAAAGCGGGGCTAAAACAGGTTGTTTTGGGATAGTCTTTCAAGATGATGGGCAAAACGCCATCACCTCTGAATGTCATATGGAAAACTTTGCAGCGACTTCCTTTAAGTTAGTAGCAAGGCGGGCTTGGTCCTTGCTGGCGGTGGCTGTGTGGCTGGCGCCATCCGCTGTTTGAGAGGCAAGGTGATTGATGGAGAGCACTCGCTGGTTGATCTCTTCTGCGACAGTACCCTGCTGTTCCACGGCAGTGGCAATCTGGACGTTCATCCCTTTGATATGTTCAACCGCTTTAATAATCCCGCTAAGCGTTGCCCCCGCATTCACGACTTTTTCTACGCTGTTTTCCGCCTTTTTTTGGCCTTTCTCCATGGCATCAACAGCCTCCTTGGCACCTTGCTGAAGCCGTTCGATGATTTGCTGAATCTCCTGGGTAGACTCTTGAGTTCTTCCAGCCAGAGTGCGTACCTCATCAGCAACAACCGCAAAACCACGGCCCTGTTCACCCGCACGAGCCGCTTCAATCGCGGCATTCAGTGCCAGCAGATTGGTTTGTTCTGCTATGCCACGAATGACATCCAGAACTGTACTGATTGAGTCGCTCTCATCTTCTAGTTTGTGGATGACAATCGACACATTCTGTACTTCACTGGCAAGGTCATTTGTTGCTTTAACAGTCTCAGCAACAACCTCCCGCCCTTTCGCCGCCTCATCATTGGCCTGCTGAGCAGCCTGTTCTGCCAGATTGGCGTTTTTCGCCATTTCATGTGTGGTGGTAGCCATCTCATTCATTGCAGTGGCAACTTGCGTAGTTTCACTCTGTTGCCTTTCCACTCCTTGATTGGTCTGCATCGAAACAGCCGAAAGGCTTTCAGCACCGGATGAAAGTTCTTCACTGGATCTATGTATATTAGCGATGAGGCCACCAATATTGTTTGCAAGTTCATTGAAGTCATGGGCGAGTATGGAAAATTCGTCTTTTCCCTTGTAATCCATGCGAGTTGAGATGTCTCCCTGAGCAAATCTACGCATCGATTTCGTTGCCATGGCCAATGGACGATTAACTCGACGCAGCACGATAAAGCTAATAAAAATCAAAACGACCAGCGCGACTGATGCCGTTACTAATAAGATTGTGCGGCTGCTGCGGATCACGCGATATCCCTGTTCTTCTGCTTCTGCCTGTATCTTGTCTACAGCTTTCACTACCGTATTGAGCGCCTGCTCCATGGAAGCCCCTGCCGATTGCATATCGGTGAGTGCTGACCGCATCTCTTTGGAAAGTCGCAGGCTTTTTCTTCGTAGGGTCAGAATGGAGATTTTTTCATTGATGAGCGTTTCCACCAGTCGATCAAATTCTTTGTTCAGTTCCTTATTATCGGATGATTCCTCATCAACTTTGACAATAGACCCCTTTGTGGCCTGGATGACTTGAGCAAGCTGGTTCTCCTTGATGCTGGTTAGGATGTCGGGATTACTCTCCAACATAAATTGCCGACCCAAGCCACCCATGATGGCAACACCGGTTCGAATGCTTGAGCTTTCTTGTTGCAGGTTCGCGGAACGCCCCAACAGGCTAGCTGATACCTGATCACGAAATTGGAAAGCAGTTTCCGCATCTTGATCCCCTATTTCGTTTATATCCTGAAAATCCTGGATCTTGTTGTATAGTTTTCGGATACGTCGTTTAGCTCGCTTGTTGGAGAAGTTGATTTTTCCTGCAATGCTTTCGGCTGTCTGTTGGATAATCTGTATTGCCGAGTCCATCTTGGTCACGAAATCTGCTTGTTCCTGGTTGATTTGAAGGGTTGCCTTCTTTTTCTCAAATAGGGTGTTGCCTGCATTTATAAAATGTTCATATGTTTTTTCAAGTGCAGTGAGAGACTCTTTTATAGTGACATCATCCCCCGCCGCATTTTTTGCACTGGCCATCGCGGAAGCGAATATCTTTTCCATCGCGCCATGGTTTTTCAGGCTCATCAACTTTTCTAAGGAATTGGTACTGATAATCTTTGACTGGCGACTAAAAACACCTGTAATCGTATTCTTGATATCATAGTTTGCAGTCTGCAGCGGTATCGCTTTCCCAGCTATTTTCTGCTGGTTCTCCGAAATGCTTTGGTAAGTGGTCAGGGAGGTAAGGACCTGAATCAAAACAACCGCTACGGCAGTGACAACCCAGATTATCAAGAGCCCTTTGATTGTGATATTGAGCTTTTTCATCGTTGCGTCCTTGATGCGGCACGAGCAATCAAAAGAGTATGGGAAGAAGTTATTACCTCTCCCGTTTCTGGTTTCAGAGCTCAGACCAGTCGAAGGCGACAAACTTGCCGTGCTTGATCATGGTCGGCCATATTTTATGGCTTGCTTGATGTTTGGTTTTGCTAAAGCCAACCTTGCTACCGATATCAACATTGGGAGAATTTAGGGACTCCAGCCCATCTACGATGCTCTCTCTGTTAGGGTTGGAACCAGCGTTTTTCATACCTTCCACAAACAGCTTGGCTACCAGATAACCCTCTAGTGAGACGAATCCCGGCTCCACACTGGCGTTATAGTCATTGAGGGCTTCACGATATTCCTTGACAGTGGCATGGTCGGAATCGAAGTGTGGAACCACCTGAGTTACGATGACACCATTACCCTTGTCGCCCAAAGCCTTAGCCAGGGCGGTGCTTCCGACAAAGGAAACATTAATAAACTTGGCGTCAGGGAGGTCTTCCTTGGCCATCTTGATGAACTTGGCGCAGGGAGCGTAGGCTCCCACCATGATGATCGCCTTGGGTGCGATTTCAACATCGAGGAAGGTTCCCAAGCCATCTTCCACATTCAGGGTGTTGCGCGTATAGCGGCCGTGGGCCAGTTTTTCAGGATTCGCTACGCCTTTTGCCTTAAGTGCCTTCATCGCCCCTTTGTAGCCAGCATCACCATACCCGTCATTCTGGGTGAAGAAGGCGATCTCTTCAGGCTTGATGCCAGAGGAGAGAAGACCATCGATCATCGCAGATGTTTCTTCCGCATAGCTTGCGCGGTAGTTGATGATATAGCGGTCAGGTGGTGTCTTGCGCAATACGCCGGCACCGGTAAAGGCACCGAATAGCAGTGTCTTTTTCTCGTTGGCGATCGGTACACTGACAATGGCGGTGGGTGTTCCCACATTCCCCATAACAGCAAGCACCTTCTCCTCATCGATCAGTTTGCGCATGTTCGGGGCCGCCCTGGCTGGCTCATAGCCATCATCCAGCACGACTAGCTTCAGGGTGTTGCCATTGATTCCTGATTTGTTGACTTGATTAAAATAGGCTTCGATGCCCAGTTTCATGCCCTGTCCCAAGGCCTGAGCCGGTCCAGCCAAGGCTGTGGACATACCCACCTTGATCTCAGCAGCCTGAGTGGCAGAAACACCCAATGTGCAGGTAATCAGTGCAGTAATGGTGGTTTTGCGGAAATAAGAAAGAATTTGTGTGTTCATTTCAGCCCCTTTTGTGAAAACTCCTTGTAGCGGCTCAACAAAATGGGAGTGCGAGATGGCCCCGAGATTAAGTAATAAATGTGCCAAACCTGCTACTAAATGCAGGTATCGGCCATGGTTAAGAAATCTTTATTGTCTATCAGGGGATTAAAATCACCGGCTAAAGACGGTGAGCTTTAGCAGCGAAAATGAGCCGCCAGATAAGAGGGAAGGCGGCATGGACTACAAATATGGTAGCCTGATGTGGCAAGGGTTTTCCGGATATAAAATCAGAGACTGTAAATTAAATTATGTAATTGCTCATAGAGCAATGCCTGAAGTAGCCTCTAAAAAACTAGACAGGGCTATAAAATCTGACTCGCTAATGAGAGAGATGAGATGAGTAAGAAACGAAAGCAGTACAGTGCAGATTTCAAGGCCAAGGTAGCGTTTCTGTTCTGTGGGAAATAGAAACGAGGGCAGAGCTGGCAATCCGCTATGGGCTACACTCGACCCAAATCAATCAATGGAAGCGACAAGCACTGGAGAATCTGGCTGAGCTGTTTGAGCGAGGTAGCATAAATCAGGGCCCTTTGGCCTTATCGGTCAATTGATGGTGGAACGTGATTTTTTAGCCAGAAAGCTCGTTCACTGCGCCTCAAGGATAAACGCCAGATGATTGAGCTCCACCTAGAGTTGAGTATCAATCAGCAATGCCAGCTACTGAATATCAGCCGTTCCACTCACAATTACTGCCCATGCCACAGGATAGTGATGGCCTATGGATAATGCGCCTGCGCGATGAGTAATACATGAGAACGCCATTGTTTGGGTCACAGAGTATGGTGACCTACCTTAGGTGGTAGGACACCTCATCAATCGCAATCAGATTCGCCGGCTTATGCAGCATATGGGGTGGCCTCCATTACCCCAACCTTTAATATCAGCCGAAGACACCCACAGCACAAAATGAGTATCAGCGAGGAGGATCTGATGCCGCTGGAGAAAGAGGGCGCCGAGCTGGATGAACGCCCCTGAATGATGTGCTGCTAGGCATTTGTTCCGGCAGAGGGTTGTTCCGGGACGGTTTCCGAAGGGGTGGCTCTGAGCAGACCAAGGCGAACGGCCAGTCGTTCCAGTAGCAGTATTCCACCTGCAAGAAGATAAAATTTGATGGCTGGATCGCCCGCCTTGCTTAGCCATAGGTAGTGGAGCAGGCTGGCGATCACTGCTAGATGTACCAGCTGGTGGAGTCGTTGCCAGTTGTGCTTGAGGCGGCGCATCATGGCGTTGCTGGAGGTGATGGCCAGCGGTAACAGCAGTATCAGGCTGGTGAATCCTGCGGCGATGAAGGGACGCTCTTGCAACTCGTAACGGACCTCCTCGAGACTGAACCCCAGTTCCAGCCAGAAGTAGATGAGAAAGTGGCTAGTGGCATAGAAAAAGATGAGCAGTCCCAGTGCCCGGCGCAGTCCCATCAGCCAGTTCCAGTCCGACAGGCGGTGACCATAGTCTGCTGCAAAAGCGATCATGCCCCGCGAGCACCAGCGCCGTAACGGGCTGACCGCATAGATCAACAGTAGAAAGATCAACGCCCACTCGCCTGTGCTGTGAACCAGCCGCTCAAAGCCATTGACGCCAAGGCTGTCGCTCAGGAACTCCCAGAGTAGTCTGATGGAGGGTAGCAGCGCGAGAAGGATCAGGCTCCGCTTGAGCAGAAGGCTGTTTTGGTTGGCGAGGCGAGCGGGATTGAATCGGAGGGCCGGCATGACACGGCTGTTCCTCAAAAGTGTTGCGACAGATCCATACCGCTGTAGAGCGATGCCACCTGTTCTGCGTAGCCATTGAAGGGCAGGGTCCGGCGCTTTTGCAGTTCGCCGATGCGGTTTTCCCGTCGTTGACTCCAACGGGGGTGGGGGACTGCGGGGTTCACATTGGCATAGAAACCGTACTCGGAAGGTGCTGCCTGTTGCCAGCTGGAGAGAGGCTGCTGTTCGCTCAGGCGGATGCGCACGATCGCCTTGACACTTTTGAAACCATATTTCCAGGGTACCACCAGTCGTAGCGGAGCACCGTTCTGATTCGGCAGTGGGGCGCCGTAAAGCCCAGTGGCGATGATGGTCAACGGGTGCATTGCCTCATCGATACGCAGGCCGTCGCGGAACGGCCATTCGAGCACTGGCCGGCGCTGCCCGATCATCTCTGAAGGACGCTCTACGCTGATGAGTTCCACATATTTGGCGCGGGAGGTGGGGCGGGCCAGCTTCAGCAGATGGCAGAGTGGGAAGCCGTTCCAGGGGATCACCATCGACCAGCCCTCGACACAGCGCATGCGGTAGATGCGCTCTTCCGTTGGCCAGCGTGAGAGCAGTTCGTCGAGTTCGAGTGTCAGTGGCTGTTCGACCTCACCATCCACCTGCAGCGTCCAGGGACGTGGGTTGAACTCCTGAGCGAGCAGGTGGATCACCTCTTTGTTGTTGGAGAACTCGTAGTAGTTGTTGTAGCGAGTGACAGATTTCAGGGGGGTTAATGTGTCGGTGTTGTTCAAGCTGACAGGTTGGGATAGTTCGCAGCCGTTGCCGGCTCTGCTGCCAATCAAGGGCAGCAGCCCGACGGCTCCTGTTGCGGTCAGCTGCTGGATAAAACGCCGGCGTGATTTCCAGACCGCAGGAGAAGTGATCTCCGATGGTTTGGGTTGATTGAACTTGAAAATCATAGTGGTGATTCAGCCTCCTTGTTCTTGCAACTGAAGGGTTTTCAGTTGGGTCCTGCTCAATATCTGCGCAGGGTTTTGATGTACTGAATTACCGACTGCAGTTCGGGCTCGGAGAGTTCGTCGCCCCAGGGTGGCATACGATAGGAACGGCTCATTTTTTCACCGCCTTTGCTGATTATCTGATGTAGGTACTCATCAGGGGCCCGGCTCAGGGTCAGATTAAAGGGTGGTGGGTTTTTGATGATCTTTGCCATGCGGCCATTGCCTTCGCCTGTTTTGCCATGGCAGATGGCACAACGTCCCTGGTAGATGTTGCTGCCGAGTTTGAGTGAGATGCTTTTACTCGATTCCAGCTTGCGCAACATGGCAACCGCCTGTTCTGTCTCTGTGTGCAGATATTGTATGAACATGACCACCGACTCGATCTCTGTCCAGGTCAACTCGTCCCCCCAGGGGGGAGAGTAGTCGTGCATCGCCTTCTTGCTGCCGCCCCAGATCACAATCTCTTGTAGACTTTTTTTGTCCACGCCATAGCGGGGTTCCATCAGATTGGTCTTGGGGTAGTTTTTTAATGCAAGGGGCAGTACCCCCTCACCCATTCCTACATCGCCATGACACAGGGAGCATCGCTCCTGGAAGACTCTTGCGCCCTTATCCAGGTTGGGCTCGGTCTGATTGCCTGCCAGGGCTGCGCTGGTGACTGCCAGGCTGCCGGCAAACAGCAGCGCTGAAACGGATAAGGTTCGCATGGCCTGCTCACTTCTCAACGAGGATGCCCATATACATGTTTGGATGAATTGCACACTCGACAGGGACCTTGCCTGCTTTGTCGAACACGACGCTGCGGAACTCGCCCTTTGGATAGGAACCCAGATCGAATGTTTTTAGATCGGAGAGGCTGTAGACATTGTGGAAGAAAGGATCCTGGTTGGTGAATTTGACACTGTCACCAACCTTGATACGCAACTCCTTTGCGGTAAATGCTTTGTTTTTCTGGCCCACTTCGTGCTCTGCCGCGACTGCGGGCAGGGTGTTGATCAGCAATATGGTGGCAATGGGCAGGACGAATTTTTTCATCGTGTGTTCCTTTTGCGAATGGGTTGTTTTTGCTGTCTGGGGCTCAGTGGCCCCAGGCTTTATCTGTGTACTATTCAAGCGGTAGAAGCGGCAGTTTGAAGGGTTTCTGCGGGGTGGTTAGCGCCTTCATGAAGGCAACGATCGCCTCCATTTCCTGCTGGTTCAGCTTCAAGGGTTTGATGTTGGGTGAGAGATCCTGCTTTACCTCTCCACCACGGTTATAGTGCTGCACCGCTTCCATCAGGGTGCTGGAGCTGCCATCGTGAAAGTAGGGAGCTGAGAGTTCGATGTCTCTCAGGGTCGGGGTCTTGAAAGCCCCTTTGAGGATGCGTATCGGCTTCTGTGCATAGCGCCCCATATCCGGATTCTCTTTTCCGTAGGAGGCCAGGCCCACATTGTGGAAGCCGTTATCGGTGAAGTTAGGCGCTGAGTGGCAGACTTCACAGTTGCCCTTGTCGGGATCGATAAAGAGCTTGAAGCCCTGCACCTGTTGAACGCTCATGGCGTTGGTATCCCCCTTGACCCAACGATCGAAGGCGGAGTTGTTGCTGATGATGGTGCGCTCGAAGGCGGCGATTGCCTTGCCTGCGGTGGTCGCGTTGACCGGTTCTCCCGGATAGGCTTCGGCGAAGGCTTCACGATAGCCATTGTTGTTGAGAAGTCTCTTCAGGGCGATCATGTCGGTGTTCATCTCGACCGTGGCTTCCATCGGGCCAGTGGCCTGATCCTCCAGAGATTTTTTTCGGCCATCCCACATCTGCAGGGAGTTGAATGCGGTGTTGGTGATCACCGGGGAGGCGCGGCCCAAGACCTGACTTTTGAATCCCTTGGCGGTTGGCAGCCCATCTGACCAACCGAGCATCGGACTATGACAGGTGGCGCAGGACATGTTGCCGTCGCGGCCGATGCGGGGATCAAAATAGAGTTGCTTGCCAAGTGCGATGCGCGCCGGGCTGGGTTTATTATCAGCCGGATAGGGTGGTTCGTCCGGCAGCAGCCACTTCTGCAGGCTTGGGTGGCCGGGTTGCGCAACATATTTGCTGTCGGCGCTGGCCGTGCTGATGGTGATTAGGCTGCCCAGCAACAGGCTCAGAGGCAGCAGTGTGGGTTTTACCAGCAATTGACTCAGTTTCATGTTGTTACCTTTCTTTGGTGGCGCCCTGATGAGGTGTCCGCAGGTTTAGGGGCCGTGCTACAGGGTGAATTGTCGAACGGTGGACTGCAGTTCTTCAGCGCTGTTTGTGAGACTGGAGGAGGAGGCACGTAGACTCTCTGCGTTGCTATTGGAGGATTCAGACAATTGCACGAGTTCGCCGAGAGCGGAGGTAATGCCGGAGACGGCGTTCTGTTGCTCGGTCATTAGATCCACTACTTGATGCATGACCTGTTGCAGATCACGGGCCTGCTCACTGCCCTGGCTGGAACTGGCAGCAATCTCTTGTAGGTCGTTGATGTGGTTGCGTGCATCTTTCAGGGCGGTGCCAAGAGCGCTGACGGTAGAATCGACACTGGAAGAGATGGTGTCCGCCATCTGCTGGATCTGTTCGGTGGCCTCCCGGGTATTGGTGGCGAGATGACGCACCTCATCGGCGACCACTGCAAAGCCTCGTCCATGATCCCCGGCTCGCGCCGCTTCGATGGCGGCGTTGAGGGCCAGCAGATTGGTCTGCTCCGAGATATTGTTGACGGTGCCGACCACTGAGGTGATCGTCTCCGCTGCCTGTGCCAGCTTGCGGGTAGTCTCCACCGTGCCCTCCATCTCCTGCTGAAAACGCTCGAAGGTTGTGACCATCTCCAGCATCTGATTGGCCGCTGCTGCGGCGGACTGGGCGGTGGATTGCGCGTTGTTGGCGGCCACGTTGAGCTGGGCTGTGGCATTGTCGGTGGCGGTTGAGACCACTGAGGTATCCGACTGAATACGCTGTACCCCCTGATGCAGTTTTTGTGAGACCGCAAAGGCATCCGATGCAGAGGTGTTGAGGTGCTCGGCCTCCTGTGACAGCCGCGAAGAGTTAGTGTGCAACCCGGAGATGATGTTGTGCAGTTTTTTTATGGTGGTCTGCAGTGCGCTGAGGGTCTGGCCGGTTTCATCCCTGCCATAGGCGTTCACCTTGATGCTGAGATCACCCGATGCCAGTGCATCGATGGCCTTGGCGGTGTGGAGCAGCGGCCGGGTGAGCAGATTGGCGGCGATAATGCTGATCAACAGGCCGATGCCAAAGGCAATCGCAAGTCCGATCCCGATACTGATCAGGATGGTGCGGCTCGCGGTGATGCTCTGTTGCATACCCTGTAGCAGAGTCTCGCGTTCTGTTGTCACCAGTTCGTCCGACAGACCGGCGATCTTCTTTATCGAGGCCTGGACCGACTGCATCTTGCCAAAGGCCTCCTGATCCTTGTTGGCTTTACCTAACTTGATGATCTGGATCTCTACCGGGCGGATACTCTTGAGTTCTGCGGCAAGCTCGCCCACTTTTGGCTGATCAGGCAGCTTCTGCTCCAGCAGCTGGATGTTCTCATCGAGGATGGCGGCAGCGCGGATCATGCCGATGGCATTTTTGCGGATTTGCCCTGCCTCTTCAGCTGCGATCAGCTCCGCCTTGGCGCGCGCCATATCCAAGACTGCGTTGCGGGCGTTGGTTGCCGCGTCAAGCCGCTCTAGTGCCAGGCTGACCGTGCTCTGGGTGGCGTGGTTTTGTCGATCAATGAGGAATCCGGCGATCAATGCGGTAACACCGAAGATAACGATGAATGACATAATCAGGCCGATGATCTTTGCCTTCCAGGGGATGTTGGAGAGCAATTTATCGAGTGAATTCATCGCAAGAAGCCTCAGGGATTCTGGTCGCTAAAACAGGGATCGGCTTACTTGGTTAGAACTTTAGATTCTACGGTGGAGCCGCTGATCAGCGATTCTGCGCAGGAAATGAGAGGGATAAGGGGTAGAAATTCAGACTGCGATCTTGCGGAAGCAGGCAGGATAGATGATTTCTGCGGTTGAATCGCTCGCAGTGCTGTGAGGTTCATGGCAGGGATGCGGCACCTTTTCGATAGAGATGATCTCAACCGGAAAGGGATTGGCGCTAAAAGCGCTCTGCAGCGAGGTATCCTGGAGGCTGTCGAGCACATCCCGCATGATCAGTTCCAGCGCCTGATCACTGAGAGGGGGATCAAACTCATTGTTTCGCGCCATGATAAAGCCCGCTGGTTACTGGTTGCTTGAGTTAACTCCGGTAACGGTATCGGGCGGGAATTCTTGAGCCGGGCAGGGTTGGCTCGGGAAGTGGGTTAACACGCCTGCTGAAGTATGGCGGCTGCGGCGTGGTGGTAGATCAGGCGTTCAGCTTGTCATCCAGATGGGGGCGGATCTTGCGCAGCATAGCGTTATGCACCTTGATGCCGCCGGCGATCACGTTGCCGGTTTCGAGGTAGCGCTCACCGCCGCCGATGTCAGTGACCATGCCGCCGGCCTCGCGCACCAGCAGGGCGCCAGCGGCAAAATCCCATTCGGAGAGCCCCAGTTCCCAGAATCCGTCGAGCCGGCCTGCCGCCACATAGGCGAAATCGAGCGCGGCTGAGCCGGGGCGGCGTACGCCGGCGGTATCTTCGATCAGCTCATTGAGCATCCCCATGTACTGATCGCGGAAGCGGAAGTCCCGATAGGGCAGGCCGGTGCCGAGTAGTGCGCCCTTCAGCCCCTTGCGGTTGCTGACCCGCAGCTTGCGATCATTGAGCAGTGCGCCGGAACCGCGACTGGTGGTGAACATCTCGTCGCGTAGTGGGTCGTAGATCACGCCCAGTTCCAGTCGCCCCTTGTGCTTCATCGCGATGGAGATAGCGAACTGTGGGAAGCCGTGGAGATAGTTTGTGGTGCCATCCAGCGGGTCGATCACCCATTGGTAGTCATCGCCGGCGTGCTTGCCGCTCTCCTCGGCGAGGATCGCATGGTTGGGATATTTTTCCCGCAGCACCTCGATGATCACCTGCTCCGCGTTGCGGTCGACCTCGGAGACAAACTCGTTGCGCCCTTTCTCGGAGATGTTCAGGACATCGGCCCGCTCGTAGTAGCGGAGCAGGACCTTGGATGCCTCACGGGCGGCGCGTACAGCTATGGTTACCATCGGATTCATGGGCGGCGAGGATACAGCAAGCGTGCTGGAGGATAAAGGGCAAGTGCCTCCAAGTTGGCGGCGATAGCCGGCTTTGGTAGGCTGCCGTGCCATGTTGAAAAATATTCGCATCGTGCTGGTCTCGACCAGCCATCCGGGCAATATCGGCGCGGTGGCCAGGGCAATGAAAAATATGTGCCTGAGTCGCCTCTGCCTGGTGGCGCCGAAACGTTATCCGAGTGAAGAGGCGGTGGCGCGTGCCTCCGGCGCTCAGGATCTGCTCGATGCGGCGGAGATCTTCGACGACCTGGATTCGGCTCTGCAGGGGTGTCGGCTGGTGATCGGCACCAGCGCCCGGGAGCGCTCAGTCGCTTGGTCGGTGTTGAACCCCCGCGAGTGTGGTGGCCAGGTGATCGAAGAGGCGGCGGTGGGTGAGGTGGCGCTGGTGTTTGGTCGCGAGAACTCCGGCCTGAGCAATGAGGAGCTGGATCGCTGCAACCTGTTGGTGCATATCCCCACCAATAGCGACTACAGCTCCCTCAACCTGGGCGCCGCGGTGCAGCTGCTCGCCTATGAGGTCTATCTCGCCTCGCTGGAGGAGGCGGATAAGCCGCTGCGTGCCCCCAGAGAGGTGGCCAGCGCCGAAATGCTGGAGGGCTTTCACACCCATCTTGCCCAGGCATTGGAGGATATCGGCTTCGCTGACCCGCGCCAGTCCGACAAACTGCTGCGCCGCCTGCGCGCGTTGTTCCATCGCGCCCGCCCCGACCGGGATGAGATCAATATTCTGCGTGGCATCCTCAGCGCCGCCCAGGGGCGCAAATCGATGCGCCGCTGAGGCTCCTAGGCCCAGATTCATTTAACGGCTTCTTAGAGCCCGAGTCTGTCGCAGAGCCGCAGGGTCGGTTCCGACTGGTTCATAGTATAGAAGTGGAGCCCCGGCGCGCCGCCCTCCAGCAGACGGCGGCAGAGTTCCGTGACCACCTCGAGACCGAAGGCGCGGATGCTCTCCAGGTCATCGCTAAAACCCTCTAGCCGTTTGCGGATCCAGCGCGGGATCTCGGTGCCGCAGGCATCGGAGAAACGCACCAGACTGCTGTAGTTGGTGATCGGCATGATGCCGGGGATGATCGGGATCTCAATGCCTAGCCGGCTGCACTCGTCCACGAAGCGGAAGTAGGCGTCCGGATTGTAGAAATACTGGGTGATGGCGCTGTCGGCGCCGGCATCCACCTTGCGTTTAAAGTTGGCCAGATCGGTCTCCGGGTTGGGTGCCTGAGGATGAAACTCGGGGTAGGCCGCCACCTCGATGCGGAATTGATCGCCGAAACGCTCGCGGATCAGGCTGACCAATTCGTTAGCGTAGTTGAGCTCCCCCAAGGCGCCAAGACCGGCGCCGGAGGGTAGATCGCCGCGTAGTGCGACGATGCGGTTTACCCCCTGATCCCGGTAGTGCTGCAGGATCGCCACCGTCTCCTCGACGCTGGCGCCGATGCAGGAGAGGTGGGGGGCGGTCTCTATGCCCTGTTCGCGCAGCCAGTCGACGCTGGCAAAGGTACGCTCCTGGGTGGAACCGCCGGCCCCGTAGGTGACAGAGAAGTACTCAGGTTTGGCCTGGTTGAGCTGGCTGATAGTGCGCTTGAGGTTTTCGAAACCCTGCTCCGTCTTGGGCGGGAAGAGTTCGAAACTGATCGATGGCGCTGTTTTTGTCTGGGATGTCATCGATGACTCCTGCCAAACAGCGACGTCCCGGCCCGCTCCCACCGCTGTGAAACGGGGTGAGATGGTCCGGGATGTCGCCTATCGGATTGAAGGATCAGTAGCGGTAGTGATCGGCCTTGTAGGGACCTTCCACGGGAACGCCGATGTAGTCGGCCTGCTCCTGGGTCAGCACGGTCAGCTTGGCGCCGATCTTATCCAGATGCAGACGGGCCACCTCTTCGTCCAGCTTCTTCGGCAGGATGTAGACGCCGATCGGGTACTCTTCGGGCTTGGTGAACAGCTCGATCTGCGCCAGCACTTGGTTGGTGAAGGAGTTGGACATGACAAAGCTGGGGTGGCCGGTGGCGCAGCCCAGGTTCACCAGGCGGCCCTCGGCCAGCATGATAATGCGTTTACCGTCAGGGAAGATGATGTGGTCGACCTGAGGCTTAATGTTCTCCCACTCATACTTCTGTACGCCGGCGATGTCGATCTCATTGTCGAAGTGGCCGATGTTGCAGACGATGGCCTGATCCTTCATGGCGGCCATATGGTCGTGGGTGATGATGTCCTTGTTGCCGGTGGTGGTGACGTAGATGTCGGCCACCGGCAGCGCATCTTCTATGGTGACCACCCGGTAGCCTTCCATCGCCGCCTGCAGGGCGCAGATCGGATCGATCTCGGTGATCCAGACGTTGGCGCCGAGACCGCGCAGGGACTGGGCCGAGCCCTTGCCCACGTCGCCGTAGCCGCAGACCACCGCGACCTTGCCGGCGATCATCACGTCGGTGGCGCGCTTGATGCCGTCCACCAGTGACTCGCGGCAGCCGTAGAGGTTGTCGAACTTGGACTTGGTGACTGAGTCGTTGACGTTCATACCGGGGAACAGCAGTTCACCTGCTTCGACCATCTGGTAGAGACGATGCACGCCGGTGGTGGTCTCTTCGGTGACGCCCTTGATCGATTCGGCCATGCGGTTGTAGCGGGTCGGGTCTTCTGCCAGTGAGCGCTTTAGTACGCTCAGGATGACCTTCCACTCGTCCGCGTCGTCATCCTTGGGCTCTGGGACGCCTTCGGCAGCGAATTTCACGCCATTGTGTACCAGCAGGGTGGCGTCGCCACCATCGTCCAGGATCATGTTGGGTTCCTGGTCGCCAGGCCAGTTGATGACCTGCTCGGTGCACCACCAGTACTCTTCCAGGGTCTCGCCCTTCCAGGCGTAGACCGGGATGCCAGCGGCGGCGATGGCGGCGGCGGCGTGGTCCTGGGTGGAGAAGATGTTGCAGGAACACCAGCGCACTTGGGCGCCGAGCTCCACCAGGGTCTCGATCAGTACTGCGGTCTGGATGGTCATGTGCAGGGAGCCGGTGATGCGGGCACCGGTCAGTGGCTTGGATTCGCCGTACTTCTCACGCAGCGCCATCAGACCTGGCATCTCGGTCTCGGCGATGCGCATCTCTTTGCGGCCCCAATCGGCCAGGGATATGTCAGCGATTTTATAGTCAGTAAACTCACTCATGGTAATCAACTCCTGAATATCGTGAGTGAGCGCGGTTTTTTTACGATTTTTGCCTTCGCTCCGAGCCTGGCGGGCGTTGTTGCCCGTTGCAGCGCTCCTCGGAGGAGAGGGTGTGTGGTTTTGAATTTTTCTGGCCGGGGTCGGAGTCGATCCGGGCGAGTAACTAGGTTAATCGTATGGTATTATCCCGTATCGACTCCGCCCCCCTTATCTTGACTGGGCCTTAAAGCCCTGCGTCGTTTTTCAGCGCCTCCGCCTTGTCGGTGTTCTCCCAGGTGAAGCCCTCGTTCTCGCGGCCGAAGTGGCCGTAGGCGGCGGTCTTGCGGTACTTGATCTGCGCTGCGTTGAGTAGGTCGAGCATCTTTAGAATGCCGTAGGGTCGCAGGTCGAAGTGTTTGTGTACCAGTTCGATGATCTTCTCGTCGGCAATCTTGCCGGTGCCGAAGGTGTCGAGCATGATCGAGGTTGGCTTGGCCACGCCGATGGCGTAGGAAACCTGGATCTCACAGCGCTCGGCGAGGCCGGCGGCGACGATGTTCTTAGCGACATAGCGGCCGGCATAGGCGGCGGAACGGTCGACCTTGGAGGGATCCTTGCCGGAGAAGGCGCCGCCGCCGTGCCGCGCCGCGCCGCCGTAGGTGTCGACAATGATCTTGCGGCCGGTGAGGCCGGCGTCACCCATCGGGCCGCCGATCACGAACTTGCCGGTGGGGTTGATGTGGATGTTGGTGTCGCTGGTCAGCAGGCCGGTGGGTTCCAGTACCGGCTTGACGATGACGTCCAGCACCGCGTCGCGAAGGGCCGCTTCGCTCAGCACATCGGCATGCTGGGTGGAGAGCACCACCGCGTCGATGCTGACTGGCTTACCATCCTTGTAGTGGAAGCTGACCTGGCTCTTGGCATCGGGGCGCAGCCAGTCGAGTTCGCCGCTCTTGCGCACCTCCGACTGGCGCTCCACCAGGCGGTGGGCGTACTGGATCGGGGCCGGCATCAGCACGTCGGTCTCGTTGGTGGCATAGCCGAACATGATGCCCTGGTCGCCGGCGCCCTGGTCCTCGGGGCGGGAGCGGTCGACGCCCTGGTTGATGTCGGGGGACTGCACGCCGATGGCGGTCATCACTGCGCAGGTCTCCCAGTCGAAACCCATCTCGGAGCTGTTGTAGCCGATCTCCTTGATAGTCTGGCGCATGATCGCTTCGTAATCGGGCTTGGCGGTAGTGGTGATCTCGCCAGCGATCATCACCATGCCGGTCTTAAACAGGGTCTCACAGGCGACTCGGGCGTGGGGGTCTTCTGCCAGGATGGCGTCGAGGATGGCATCCGATACCTGATCGGACATTTTGTCGGGGTGCCCCTCTGAGACAGATTCGGAGGTGAAGATATATTCACTGGCCATGGTATTTATTTCCGTGCTTGGTCCTTCGGGGGAAGGTGAAAGAAATGCTGGACCCGCGCCTAGGTAGTGTGGCTATCCCTGGTCAAAGGCGGCGATTTTACACCTGGTTTTGCTTTTTGCATAATGCCGGCCGGAATTTCAATCAACTACTCATAGGGTTGCAAGAGCATGGTGTCACTGCAAACGCCGGTATGTGATTTTGGTCACGGGGCGCCCGAATTCAGTTTGCCTGGTGTCGATGGCAGAGTATGGTCGCTCGGCGAATGCCGGGGTGAGAAGGGCCTTCTGGTCATGTTCATCTGCAATCACTGCCCCTATGTGAAGGCGATCCGCGACCGCATCGTGCGCGACGCCAGGGAGCTGAAGAGTCTGGATGTGAATTCGGTGGCGATTATGTCGAACGATCCCAGCGAATATCCGGAGGACTCTTTTGAGAATATGCAGCGTGTCGCGGAGGAGTTCGACTTCCCTTTTCCCTATCTGCTAGACCAGACCCAGGCGGTGGCCAAGGCCTATGGTGCGGTCTGCACCCCGGATTTCTTTGGCTACAACGCCAGCCTTGAGTTGCAGTATCGCGGGCGTCTTGATGAAAGCCGCAAACAGGCGGCGGCAGCTGATGTGCGGCGCGACTTGTTTGAGGCGATGAAGCAGGTGGCGGAGACTGCCCAGGGTCCACAGCAGCAGATCCCGAGCATGGGGTGCTCGATCAAGTGGCTTGACGAGTGATTTCCGGGACAGGACGGTTTGTTGACTGGAGGTCGACATAAAAAACCAATAATGAGTATTGGAGTTTTCATCAGCATTCTTTATCGCACCTATAAGGGCTTCTTCTTTGCCCAGACATTTTTGTTGGGGCAGAATAGCTCACCTTTTGTCCGCGGCTGGCATCTGCAGGCTCGATTTTGAGAGCCAGACAGCGGCGAGATGGATACCCCCGTTTCAGGATGGCGGAGATGCCGCCGTTTTCGGGCTGCAGGCCGGGGCATTACCCTCTGGCAGAGTCCCGAGCAAACCGATAGATAAGATTTGTACATCTAAATCAGGAGTGATCAATGTCCTCACGCAGAGAACTCGCCAATGCCATCCGCGCTTTGAGCATGGATGCCGTGCAGAAAGCCAACTCCGGCCATCCCGGTGCGCCCATGGGTATGGCGGACATCGCCGAAGTCCTATGGAACGGCCACATGAAGCACAATCCGGCCAACCCGGACTGGGCCGACCGCGACCGTTTCATCCTTTCCAACGGTCACGGCTCGATGCTGATCTACTCCCTGCTGCATCTGACCGGCTACGACCTCAGCATGGATGACCTAAAGAACTTCCGTCAGTTGCACGCCAAAACTCCGGGGCATCCCGAGTACGGTTACGCTCCCGGCGTTGAGACTACCACCGGTCCCTTGGGTCAGGGCATTACCAATGGCGTGGGCATGGCGCTGGCCGAGAAGACCCTGGCGGCCCAGTTCAATCGTCGCGGCCACGAGATCGTCGATCATCACACTTACGTCTTCATGGGCGACGGCTGCATGATGGAAGGTATCTCGCACGAAGCCTGCTCCCTGGCCGGCACTCTGGGTCTGGGCAAGCTGATCGCCTTTTGGGACGACAACGGCATCACCATCGACGGTCACGTCGAAGGCTGGTTCACTGACGATACCCCCAAGCGTTTCGAGGCTTACGGCTGGCACGTCATCCCTGGTGTCGATGGTCACGATGCAGACGCCCTGAACGCGGCGATCGAAGCGGCCAAGGCGGTTAGCGATAAGCCGACCCTGATCTGCTGCAAGACCACCATCGGTTTCGGTTCTCCGAACCTGGCCGGTACCCACGACTGCCACGGTGCGCCGCTGGGTGATGATGAGATCAAGCTGACCCGCGAGCAGCTGGACTGGAATTACGGTCCATTCGAGATACCCGAAGATATCTATGCCGGTTGGGACGCGAAGGATGCTGGTGCAGCCGCCGAGTCTGCCTGGAACGAGAAGTTCGCTGCTTACGAGGCCGCACATCCCGAGCTGGCCGCCGAGTTCAAGCGCCGCATGGCCGGCGAACTGCCTGCCAACTGGGAAGAGGAATCCAACAAGTTCATCGCTTCCGTCAATGCGGCGGCTGAGTCCCCTGCGACTCGCAAGGCCTCCCAGAACACCCTCAACGGTTACGGTCCGCTGCTGCCTGAGTTCCTTGGTGGTTCTGCCGACCTGACCCCCTCCAATTTGACCTCCTGGTCCGGTTGCAAGGCAATCACTGAGGGTCACGCCGACGGCAACTACATCTCCTACGGTGTGCGCGAATTCGGTATGTCCGCCATCATGAACGGTGCCACTTTGCACGGCGGTTTTATCCCCTATGGCGCCACCTTCCTGATGTTCTCCGAGTATGCTCGCAATGCCCTGCGCATGGCGGCGCTGATGAAGATTCAGTCGATCTTCGTCTACACTCACGACTCCATCGGACTGGGTGAGGACGGCCCGACCCATCAGCCAGTCGAGCAAATTCCGACCCTGCGCATGATCCCCAATATGAATACCTGGCGTCCTGCCGATGCGGTCGAGACCGCAGTGGCCTGGAAGTGCGCGGTAGAGAAGAAGGATGGCCCCTCCACCCTGATCTTCTCCCGTCAGAATCTGCAGCACCAGAAACGTAGCGACGCGCAGATCGCCGACATTGCCAAGGGCGGCTACGTCCTGGTCGACTGCGACGGTACTCCAGATGTAATCGTCATCGCCACTGGTTCTGAAGTCGATCTGGCGGTCAAGGCTGCGGCCGAGTCCGACAAGAAGGTGCGCGTGGTCTCCATGCCCTGCACCAACGCCTTCGATGCCCAGGACGCGGACTACAAAGAGTCCGTGCTGCCGGCTGCCTGCACCTCCCGCGTGGCAGTCGAGGCCGCGGTCACTGATAGCTGGTACAAATACGTCGGTTTGAACGGCAAGGTGATCGGTGTTGATCGTTTCGGTGAGTCCGCACCGGCGGGTCAGCTCTTCAAAGAGTTCGGCTTCACCGTGGAAAACGTTGTCGCAGCGATCAACGAAGTTTCCGCCTAAGGCATTGCAACGGACGCCGCGAGGCGTCCGTTAAGCAGATCAATTAACGACAAAATATTACGTTTTAACGGAGAATCAAACATGACTATCAAAGTAGGTATTAATGGTTTCGGTCGTATCGGCCGCATGGCTTTCCGCGCAATCGCTAAGGATTTCGCTGGTGACATCGAAGTCGTTGGTATCAACGACCTGCTGGACGCTGACTATCTCGCATACATGCTGAAGTACGACTCCGTACATGGTAACTTCGATGGCGACATCGCCGTAGACGGCAGCAACCTGGTTGTTAACGGTAAGAACATCCGTTTGACCGCTGAGCGTGATCCGGCCAACTTGGCCTGGGGCGACATCGGCGCCGATCTGGTTATCGAGTGCACCGGCTTCTTCCTGACCGAAGAGACCTGCCAGAAGCACATCGACGCAGGCGCCAAGAAGGTTGTCATGTCTGCGCCTTCCAAAGACGGCACCCCCATGTTTGTACACGGTGTTAACCACGAGACCTACGAAGGCCAGGCCATCGTTTCCGCGGCTTCCTGCACCACCAACTGCCTGGCACCTGTCGCCAAGGTCCTGAACGACAAGTGGGGCATCAAGCGTGGCCTGATGACCACCGTTCACGCTGCAACCGCTACCCAGAAGACCGTTGACGGTCCTTCCATGAAAGATTGGCGTGGTGGCCGTGGTATCCTGGAAAACATCATCCCGTCTTCCACCGGTGCTGCCAAAGCTGTGGGTGTTGTACTGCCTGAGCTGAACGGCAAACTGACCGGTATGGCCTTCCGCGTACCGACCTCTGATGTTTCTGTAGTCGACCTGACTGTTGAGCTGGAAAAAGATGCGTCTTACGACGACATCTGTGCAGCCATGAAGGAAGCCTCCGAATCTGGTCCGATGAGCGAGACTCTGGGTTACACCGACGAGAAGGTTGTTTCCACCGACTTCCGCGGATGCGGTAACTCGTCCATCTTCGATGCAGGTGCTGGCATCGCACTGGATGGCACCTTCATCAAGGTGGTTTCCTGGTACGACAACGAGTACGGCTACACCTGCAACATGTTGCGCTTTGTGAAGCACGTATCGGCGTAACTGATCGCCTTGTCCAGCCTTCGGCTAGCAGTGGGTACACAATTTGCTGCTAGCCGATAGGTTGGGTTGAGTATGGCGAACCCCAACAGATTGTTGTTGCGGGGTTTCGTTTACTCGACCCAACCTACTCTGGCTGTTCGTTAAGCGACTTCTCGGCTGAGAGGTGGTTTACCAAACAGTCATATCTTTTAGAACACTTATGAAGGAGTTGATCATGGCTTTCATCAAGCTCACCGATCTCGATCTTGCCGGCAAGCGCGTTCTTATCCGTGCTGACCTGAACGTTCCTGTCAAAGACGGCAAGGTCACCTCCGACGCCCGCATCACTGCCTCTATGCCGACTATCGAACACTGTGTCAAGGCTGGCGCCAAGGTGCAGGTTATGTCGCACCGTGGGCGTCCGGAAGAGGGCAAGGCCGACGATGAAAACTCCATGCAGCCGATCGCTGAAGACATGTCTGCTAAGCTGGGCACAAGCGTGCGCCTGGTGAAGGATTATCTGGAGAACACTCCTGAAGTGGCGGACGGCGAAGTCGTGCTGTTCGAGAACGTGCGTTTCAACGCCGGTGAGAAGAAGGACAACGAAGAGCTGGCTAAGAAGTACGCAGCTCTGTGCGACGTCTTCGTGATGGATGCCTTCGGTACCGCACATCGCGCCCAGGCCTCTACCCACGGTGTCGGCAAATTCGCCCCCACCGCTTGCGCCGGCCTGCTGCTGGCCAGCGAATTGGATAACCTGGCCAAGGCGCTGGCCAATCCGGCCCGCCCGATGGTCGCCATTGTTGGTGGCTCCAAAGTCTCCACCAAGTTGACGGTGTTGGAGGCCCTCTCCGAGAAGGTTGATCAGCTAGTGGTCGGTGGTGGTATCGCCAACACCTTCCTCAAGGCGATGGGCAACAATGTCGGCAAGTCTCTTTGTGAAGACGACCTGGTTGATACCGCCAAGGCCCTGGTGGAGAAGATGACGGCCCGTGGTGCCAATATCCCGATCGCCACCGATGTGGTCTGCGGCAAGAATTTTGCGGAAGCCGAGCCGGCTGTGTTGAAAGCAGCAGGGGATGTGGAAGACGACGACATGATCTTCGATATCGGCCCCGACTCCGCCAAGGAGCTGGCCGACATCATCGCCAAGGCGGGCACCGTGGTGTGGAATGGCCCCGTGGGTGTGTTTGAATTCGATCAGTTTGGTGAGGGTACCAAGACTATCGCCATGGCCATTGCCGATTCCGACTGCTTCAGTTTGGCTGGTGGCGGCGACACGATTGCTGCTATCCAGAAATATGACATCTACGATAAAGTCACCTATATCTCCACCGCCGGCGGCGCCTTCCTCGAGTATCTTGAAGGCAAGACCCTGCCTGCTGTGGCGATGCTTGAAGAGTGTGCCAAGGGCTGATCTCTGGTAGGAGCGGCGCCTTGCGCCGCGATTTATACTACTCTTCGCGCCAAGGGGCGACGCTCCTACAACTGAGTTAAATATGCCAAGACGTACAAAGATCGTTGCAACCCTGGGCCCGGCCACAGACGACCCCAAGGTAATGGACAAACTAATCCATGCCGGGGTGGATGTGGTTCGCCTCAACCTCTCCCATGATCCTCATGATCAGCAGCGTGAGCGTGCTGAGCGCATCCGTGATCGTTCCCGCGCCAGTGGCCGTCAGGTCGGTGTGCTGTGCGACCTGCAGGGGCCGAAGATACGTATCGGGCGCTTCAAATCCGACTTCGTGATGCTGGAAGAGGATGGCGCGTTCATCCTCGATGCCGAATGCCCACTCACCGATGGCGATGATGAGCGTGTTGGTCTGACCTATCCGGATCTGATCAACGACGTCGCTCGCGGCGATACCCTGCTGCTGGATGATGGGGCCATTGTGCTCTGGATCGCCGAAGTGGAGGGCAAGCAGGTCCACTGTAAAGTGGTGGTCGGTGGTAAGCTCTCCAACAATAAGGGCATCAACAAGCAGGGTGGGGGGCTCTCCGCACCGGCCCTCACCGAGAAAGACAAGCAAGACATCAAGTTCGCTGCCGAGATCGATGCGGATTATCTTGCCGTCTCTTTCGTGCGCTGCGCGGATGACGTGCGCGAGGCGCGTCGCCTGCTGAAGGAGGCCGGTGGTGACGGGGGTATTGTCGCCAAGATCGAGCGGGCCGAAGCGCTGGATGTCATAGAAGAGATCATCGAGGCCTCGGATGCGATCATGGTGGCGCGTGGCGACCTGGGTGTGGAGATCGGCGATGCCGAGCTTCCAGCGGTTCAGAAAGAGCTGATCAGGACGGCACGGCGCATGAATAGCGTGGTGATCACCGCCACCCAGATGATGCAGTCGATGATCGAAAGTCCGATCCCGACCCGCGCCGAGGTGTTCGACGTGGCCAATGCGGTGCTTGATGGCACCGATGCAGTGATGCTCTCAGCCGAGACCTCGGTGGGCAAATATCCCCATAAAGTGGTTGAGGCCATGGATCGAGTCTGCATCGAGGCGGAAAAACAGGCCTCCGTGAAGCGCTCGAAACACCGCATCGATTCGGTGTTTGGTCGGGTCGATGAGGCGATTGCCATGGCCAGCATGTACACCGCCAACCATCTCGGGGTGAAGGCGATTGCAGCGCTTACCGAGTCTGGTTCCACCCCGCAATGGATGTCGCGCATCAGCTCTGGTATCCCGATCTACGCGCTGACCCGCAATGTGAAGACTCGTCGAAAAGTAACCCTGTTCCGCGGTGTCTATCCGGTCAGCTTCGACGTCGCCAGCACCGACTACAACCAGGTCAATGAAGAAGTGATCGACGAACTACTGCGTCGCGGCGAGGTGCGTGATAATGACTTGGTGCTGATCACCAAGGGCGATCGTTCCGGTGTGGAGGGGCAGACCAACATCATGAAGATCATGCGGGTCGGCGAACACATGCGCTATCGGGGTGATTGAGCAGAGCACGAGCTCCAAGAAAGAATTTAAAGCTCGGAACGGCAGGCTGTTGCTAGCTTCTGTTCCGGCGATCCAATGGACGGTTTTTTGGTTTTGACACTACAGATTAGGAGGCAATCATGGCCCTGATTTCCCTGCGCCAGCTTCTCGACCACGCTGCCGAGAACGGCTACGGACTTCCGGCGTTTAACGTCAACAACATGGAACAGGTGCACGCTATCATGCAGGCCGCTGACGCGGTTGACAGCCCTGTTATCCTGCAGGGCTCTGCTGGTGCCCGCTCCTACGCAGGTGAGCCATTCCTGCGCCACTTGATCGAGGCGGCGATCGAGATGTATCCACACATCCCGGTCTGCATGCACCAGGACCATGGCGCATCCCCGGATATCTGCCTGCGCTCGATCCAGTCCGGTTTCAGCTCGGTGATGATGGATGGCTCGTTGATGGCCGATGGCAAGACCCCTTCCTCCTTCGAATACAACGTCGATGTCACCAAACAGGTGGTGCAGATGGCCCACGCCGGCGGCGTTTCCGTCGAAGGTGAGCTGGGCTGCCTGGGCTCTCTGGAGACCGGTGAGATGGGTGAGGAAGATGGCCACGGAGCCGAGGGCAAGCTGGACATGGATCAGCTGCTGACCGGTGTTGAAGAGGCTGCGGATTTCGTCAAGCAGACCGGCGTGGATGCTCTGGCCATCGCCATCGGCACCTCCCACGGCGCTTACAAGTTCACCCAGGAGCCCACCGGTGAGATCCTGCGTATCGATCGCATCAAAGAGATCCACGCACGCATTCCCAACACCCACCTGGTGATGCACGGTTCTTCCTCAGTGCCCCAGGAGTGGCTGAAGATCATCAACGACTACGGCGGTGACATGGGCCAGACCTATGGCGTACCGGTTGGAGAGATCGTCGAGGGCATCAAGTCCGGCGTGCGTAAGGTCAACATCGACACCGATCTGCGCATGGCCTCCACCGGCTCCGTTCGCCGTCACCTGGCGGAGAACAAGAGCAACTTCGATCCGCGTAAGTTCCTCAAAGAGGCGACCAAGGCGATGTCCGATATCTGCAAGAGCCGCTACGAAGCATTTGGTTCTGCCGGCATGGCCTCCAAGATCACCCCGATCTCCCTGGAGAAGATGTTCGAAAGGTATGCAACAGGCGAGCTTGATCCCAAGATCAGCTGATTGGCCGCAGCATACTAAAAAAAGGGGCCTTAGGGCCCCTTTTTTTATCACCTGATTTTGCTTCAGGCAGCCTTATTGCTGGGATTCAACGGGGGGAGGGGATCAGTCCGGAGCGCGAGAGAAAGTCTTTCAGTTTGTTGGGGTTGAACCCGGTAAGCTGCTGCTCTCCCACCACAAACATGGGGACGCTACGCCCGCCAATACTGAAGAATTTCTTCTGGATCTTGTTTGGTTTCCCAACATCAAAGTCGAGAAAGGGGACGCCGTGCTGCTTCAACCAGGCTTTGGCCTGTCTGCAGTGCTTGCACTGCTGGGTAGTGTAGATCACGACCTTTGCTGTTTTTTCTTCTTGGCCATTCATGTGCAAGGCAGTTACCGTATGTTCTCTGTCCTGTGGTAAGTGGGCGTAACAAATGTTACGCCCCACGCTAGCTGACGACTTAGTTTCCTGTCAACTGTCGTTCCGCCTCGCGGTATTTTTCGGCAGTTTTGTTGATGATCTCGGCGGGCAGTTCCGGGGCGGGCGGGGTCTTGTCCCAATCCAGGGTTTCCAGATAGTCTCGCACAAACTGTTTGTCGAAGCTCGGTGGGCTGATTCCCGGTCGGTATTGATCGGCCGGCCAGAAACGGGATGAGTCAGGGGTGAGCGCCTCATCGATCAGGTGTACCACACCGTTATCGTCCAGCCCGAACTCGAACTTGGTATCGGCGATGATGATGCCTTTGCCTTGCGCATACTCCGCCGCCTCGGTGTAGATGTGCAGACTGAGATCGCGCACCTGCTCTGCGAGTTCACCGCCGAGCAGTTCGACGGTCTTGTCGAAGCTGATGTTCTCGTCGTGTTCACCAACTGCGGCTTTGGTGGAGGGAGTGTAGATCGCCTCTGGCAGCTTGTCGGCCTGCTGTAGCCCCTGCGGTAGCTGGATGCCACAGACAGCACCGCTGCGCTGGTAATCCTTCCAGCCGGAGCCGATCAGATAGCCGCGCACTATGGCCTCCACCGGCAGTGGTTTGAGGCGGCGTACCAGTAGTGCCCGGTCACCCAGTGCGGCTCGCTGGTTGGCATCGGTGATGATGCTGCTGAGCGGCAGGTCGGAGAGGTGGTTTGGTACCAGCGCTTCGGTGCGCTTGAACCAGAAGTTGGAGACCCGGGTCAGTACCTCGCCCTTGCCGGGGATCGGCTGCGGCAGGACCACATCGAATGCCGAGAGACGATCGGTGGTGACGATCAGCAGATGATGGCTGTCGACTTCGTAGATGTCCCTGACTTTGCCGCGATTGAGCAGATGCAAACCGGGGATTTCGGATTGGAATAGGGTGTTAGCAGTTTTGATCATAGCGATTGCCGTGGATACAAATCGGCATTATAACCGGATTTTTCGTCGGGCAGCCTGCAAAAAACCCACTGCTTGGATGATAAGCGGCTGTATAAACGCAACTCCTGACTGATGGCCTGATAGGGCCGCATCCAGATCGCATCGCGCAGCGTATAGCTGGGAGAGGAGAGAGAACTTGAGAGGATCGCTCACATGACAGAACAACAGCACTATCTGGTGGCATTTCGTGGCAGCTTTACCTCGGCACTTCGTTGGCACCATCTGGATGACCTGTGGGGTGTGTTGAGGGAAGATGCCGAAGGCGGCTGGTATGTCTATGCGGTCGGCGAGACGCCGCCCAGTACGGTGCTGGATAGTGCTGCATTCAACCGCTTCATCAGCGAGATCGACACCCTGCTGCGGGAAGAGCATAAGGAGAACTACTGTGGCATCGTCTATGCGGATGATCTCAGGCAGCCCAGCTTCGTCAAGATCTACGACCCGAACAACCTGGGGGTCTCCTGCGGTTACAGTGACAACCCCCCTCTACCGGGTTGGGTGCTGAGCAAAATTCCGCCGGTGGATCTACCGGCAACCCAGCAGCTGCCGAATAATCGCAAACGCTGGTGGAGGCGCCTGTTCAGCAGCTAATAAATCCATGATCAGGAGCCGGAAATAGTCCGGCAACGGCATGTTAGACTCCCCCTCCAATAACCATGATCACGACCACGTATTTGGGGTTTCCGGGTGAACTATGACAGAGAATAAGACAGCAGAGTTCGAGATGTCGTTGAATGACCGGCTCGATATGACCCAGAGTGTGTTGAATATGCTCGAGAGCTGGGGCCTGCGGGCGGAAGAGATGATGGCGCTGCTCAGTGTCGAAGGCAAACCCCGCCACTTCATGCGCTATCGACAGGATACCCCCTTTCCCCATACCCCGGAGCTGATGACGCGGATCGAGTACTTGGTGCGTATCGATGATGCCTTGCGCACCACCTATCCGGGCAATCCGCAGATAGGGCGGCGCTGGTTCCGTCAGGCCAATCACAAGCTAAGCCGCCGTACCCCCCTGTCAGTGATGCTGGATGGCGAGAAGGGGATGGTCAACGTGCTCTGTCACCTCGACTGCACCTTTGCCTGGGATATGAGTGGATCCCGCAACACCTCCTGTCGGACTCTCTGACGTACTGGGCTGGACGGTGTTAGGCGTGAGGCTCACGCCGCCGCAGCCAGACCTCCAGCCCCTGACTGTTGAGTTCGAGATCGAGCGCCAGCAGCGCCAGACACTGCTCCTGCGGCAGTTGGCAGCCATGCCGCTGTAGTGCTTCCAGCGCCCAGTGTTCCAGGCCAGTGCGGATCTGCGCCTGACGATCCTCCTCGCTGGCCTGCAGCGCGATCTCAACAAATGTCTCCAGCCCCTCCCGCAGCTGCGTCGCCAGCTGCTCCACCCCGGTGACCGCTCCAAAGTGAGTCAGATAGATCACCTTGGGCCTGTAGCTCAGCAGCCGATCGAGGGTGGCGTTCCATGCATCCGGGTCGAACTGCACCGGGGTGGTGGTGGGAAGCAGAAAGGCGCCTGTGTCTGTATCGAATTCCCGGTAGGAGAGACCGAAGGTATCGCCGCTGAAGAAGCCGTTGGTCTGGGAGTCGTGGATGCAGATATGGTGACGAGCGTGGCCAGGGGTGTCGAGACACTCTAGGCGGCGTCTGCCCAGCTCCAGGGTGAGTCCATCTTCAGCCTCGATCACCCGTTCCGCCGTCACCGGGATGATTTCGCCATAGAGACGCTCAAACTCCGCCTTGCCGTAGACCGCGATGGTGCCGGCGATCAGCTTGGCTGGATCGATCAGGTGGCGCGCGCCGAACGGATGCACCACCAGCTGCGCATTTGGCAGCGCCCGCATCAGCGCCCCAGCGCCCCCCGCATGGTCAAGATGCACATGGGTGGGAATGACATACTTCACCGCCTCCCGCGCCAGCCCGCGCTGCTCCAGCGCCTGCAGCAGCAGCGGCAGGGAGTGACTGGTCCCGGTGTCGACAAAGGCCGCCTCACCTTGGGATTCCAACAGATAGCAGGCAGCCAGACCGGGACGCTGATACTCGGTGTCGATCCGGACGATCTCGCCAGATAGGGTTTCGATCGGGGCAGGCTGCATCGCGGTCACCTGGGTCAAATCGGCATCAATCTCAGCGAGCCGCCGCCGGGAGCAGCTTCTGAAACTTGCGTTTTACCTTCTCCGGGAAGAGCAGCAACCAGAACATCACAAACAGTACTAGGCCGCCGGCCAAGGCGCCATAGCCCATGGCACTGACCGGCGATTCCGGCATCGCCATCTTGATCCCCAGCAGAGTCAGCAGGTAGGGCAGCGCGCACAGTAGTGGCACCCCAAAGGCGCGGTGCAGATAGCGCCAGAGCGGGATCTGCAACACCCGGCTGGCATGGATCGGCACCAGGATACCATAGGCCAGCAGCTCAGGGACCAACACTATCCAGGCGGCCCGGTCAAGGCTCCAGCCGATCGAATCCAGTATCGGAATGCCGATCGACAGAGAGGCGACAAACGCCAGTGCAGCGCGCATTGCGATATAGCCGTGCTCGTTCATTCCCATCAGGAAGCGGAAGCTGGGTTGCTGTGAGATGGGGAGGAAGAAACCGCAGCCGAGCAGCACTATCAACGGGATATTGACATAGTCACTGCCCATCCAGACCTGCATCAGCACATCGCCGAACACCACAAACGGGATCATCATGGTCAGCGCCAGGGCGGCGGCATACTTCGCCGCGGAGAACAGCAGATCCTGCAGCTCCTTGAGCTTGCCCGATTGCTGCACCGCACCCACCGTGGGCACCAGCACATGGGCGAACTTTTTCATGAAGGTCTCAACGTGGCGGATCAGCGAGAAGGGGCGGGCGAATACCGCCAGCGAAGCCGGTCCCAGATTGCTCAGCAGGAAGATGTAGACGGTCTGGATCGAGAGGATCGGCACCAGATCGGTGATAAGGGTCTTGCCGCCAAAGTTGAACATGGTCTTGGCGTGCGCCATCGACGCCAGTTTGGGTGCGATGCGCATCTCCGGGCAGACTTTGAAGACCACCGTCACCCGGGTCAGCTCCGCCATCAGGGTGACGATGAAGTAGACCATTGCGATCTCCTTCAGACCGCCGCCCAGCTTCAGTGCGATGATCATGCAGATCACGTTAAGGGTGTAGAAACCCGAGGCGATGCCGTTCTGCAGCCCCCACTTGTGGTAGCCGGTGATCACCCCGCGCGAGGTCTGTAGCGCCAGTTCGAAGCTGAAGCCGAGGCCGAGAAACAGCACCACCCACTGTGCCTCCTCGGTGTGGCCGGCCAGCTTGTCGGCGAATTGGGTTGGCAGCAGGAAGTAGAGCCCGATGACGGCAGTGGCCACCAGCAGCGCCATGCAGACCTGGATAAAGGCCACCGTGGTGACCGCACCGCGCAGCTTGTCGAACTCGCCGGCGGCACGGTAGGTGCCCACATAGCGGGTTACCGAGGAGGTGAAGCCGAGGCCGCTGATGCGCAGGTAGGAGACGATTGACCAGCCGAAGTCCCAGATGCCCAGCGCACTCTGGCCGATAGTGTCGTCGATGATGCGCGGCATGATAAAGCCGGCGATGATGAAGACCAGATGGCCGGCCCAGCTGACCAGCGTATTCTTTAGCAGCGACTGGCGTCCGGTGACGTCGCTGCCCTTTTGGGAGTTGGATTCGCTCATCGGCGGCTGGCCCTTCCTTAATTCGATTGCGGGGGGGAGTGAGTGCTTATTCAGGGCGCCTAATCATGCCCCCTGTACCGGGCAAAATCTATAATTGTGAACGGCTACAGAGAACCTGGTTCCAGTTTGGCGAGGAGAGCGTCAGATCACCGGGGTTTTGCTTGGCGCACCGACCTCTTCTCGCACCAGTCTGGGCACCAGATACCCCGGCAGTGCGGCCAGCAGCGCCTGGTAGATCTGCTGACTCTCTGCCGCCGGCAACTCGAAATGGGCCGCGCCATCGACACGGTCGAGCAGGTGCAGATAGTAGGGCATCACGCTGGCGCCAAACAGCTGTTCGCTCAACTCCGCCAGCGTCTCTGCCGAGTCGTTCACCCCCCTGAGTAGCACCGACTGGTTGAGCAGGCGGATGCCTTGTTCGCTCAGCTGCTGCAGGCCATCGGCCACTGCTGCGCTGATCTCCCGTGGATGATTGGCGTGGATCACCATTACCGTCTGTAGCCGGGAAGCGGCGAGCAGGCGGGCGAGCGATTCGCTGATCCGCTCCGGCAGCACCACCGGCAGGCGGCTGTGCAGACGCAAACGCCGCAGATGGGGGATCGCTGCGAGATCATCAAGCCAGCCGGCGAGCCGCCGGTCGTCCAGCAGCAGCGGGTCGCCGCCGCTGAGGATTACCTCGCTGAGTGACTCGTCCCGGCGTAGATGCTCGAGGATCTGTCTCTGCTGGCGTGGTGTGGCTGAACCCTGCTGATAGGGGTAGTGGCGGCGGAAGCAGTAGCGGCAGTTGATGGCACAGGCGCCAGTGGCGATCAATAGCGCCCGTCCCCGGTACTTCTGCAGCAGACCGGGCAGTGCCTCGGCCTGCAGATCGCCCACCGGATTGGTATCGAAGCCCGCTTGGTCCTGCAGCTCCTGGGCCAGTGGCAGCACCTGGCGCAGCAGCGGGTCGGCGGGGTCGCCCTTGCGCATCAGCGCCGCGTAGCCCAGCGGTACTCGTAGCGGGAAGGTTGTGGCGGCCTGCAGCGCCGCCGGCAGCAGGGCCGGGTCGAGTTGCAGGAACTCAAACAGCGCCTGCGGGTGGGTAAAGGCCCCGGCAAGGGCTGTCTGCCAGGGCGTACCCTGCAAAGATGGCGCACTCTCAGGTATGATGTGCGCCGCGATTTCAAAGTTATTCGAGGATGTCATGGCAACCTACAGCACCAATGAGTTCAAGGGCGGTTTGAAGATTATGATGGACGGGGATCCCTGTTCCATTATTGAAAACGAATTCGTCAAGCCAGGCAAAGGTCAGGCCTTCAACCGGGTCAAGATCCGTAACCTGAAGACCGGTCGGGTGCTGGAGAAGACCTTCAAATCGGGGGAGTCGGTGGAGGCCGCCGACGTGCACGAGACAGATATGCAGTACCTCTACACCGACGGTGATTTCTGGTACTTCATGGACCCCGAATCCTTCGAGCAGGTCAATGCCGACAAGGCAGCGGTGGCCGATTCGATCAAATGGCTCAAAGAGCAGGATATGTGCACCGTGACCCTGTGGAACGGTAACCCGATCATCGTCACGCCGCCCAACTTCGTAGTGCTGGAGGTGACCGATACCGACCCCGGCCTGAAGGGCGACACTTCCGGCAGCGGCGGCAAGCCGGCCACACTTTCAACCGGTGCGGTGGTGCGGGTGCCGCTGTTCGTGCAGATCGGTGATGTGATCAAGGTCAGCACCGTCTCCGGCGAATACCAGGGCCGCGCCAAAGAGGATTGAGCGCCTCCATGAGCGCGACGCATGAGTGGCGCCCGTTTGCCTCGCCAGCAATGCTGCAGGCGCGAGCGGAGCTGCTCGCTGCGATCCGTGACTTCTTCAGACAGGCTGGGATTCTCGAGGTGGAGACCCCGGTCTGCTCCCGTTTCGCTGTCACCGATCCGGCCATCGAGAGCCTTACTAGTCGCTACACTGGACCTGGCGCCCCGGCGGGGCTCGGGCTGTTCCTGCATACCTCTCCTGAATTCCCCATGAAACGGTTGCTCGCCGCCGGCAGCGGACCGATCTACGAGATCTGCAAGGTGTTTCGTGGTGGCGAGCTGGGGCGACGCCACAACCCGGAGTTCACCCTGCTGGAGTGGTACCGGCCCGGCTTCGATCACCGGCAGCTGATGGATGAGGTGGCCGAGCTGGTCAACCGGCTACTGCCCGAACCAAGACCTGTAGAGCGACTCGCTTACGCAGAGGCCTTTCACCGCCATCTGGGGATCGATATCCAGGCTCTCGATGCGACTGGTCTGCAGCAGGTTGCGCAGCGTGAACAGATTTCCGGCGCAGAGTCGCTGCAGCTCGACTGGGACGGCTGGCTCGACCTGCTGCTGAGCCATGCCATCGAACCGCACCTGGGGCGCGGTACTCTCTGTTTTCTGTACGACTACCCGGCCAGCCAGGCGGCTTTGGCGAGAGTGCGGCCTGGTAATCCCCCCGTGGCGGAGCGTTTCGAGCTCTATCTGGAGGGGATGGAGATCGCCAATGGTTTTCACGAATTGAGCGATGCTGATGAGCAACGGCGGCGGTTTGAGGCGGATAATCAGAACCGCCGCGCTGCCGGACTGGTAGAACCACCGATGGATGAGTATCTACTCGCTGCGCTGCAGGCCGGGCTGCCCGACTGCGCCGGCGTGGCGCTGGGCATCGACCGGCTGCTGATGCAGATCAGCGGCGCCGAGCAGATCCGGCAGGTGCTCGCCTTCCCCTTCGAACGGGCCTGATCTGGCTGCCCGCACACTCTTTCTATACTTTGGTTGAAGAAGAGACTCGTTCTCGGTTGATCCACATAGGAAGGTGTGATGCGACACCATCTGCCTGTTGTCTGCCTCTGCCTCTGCTGCGCGCTGTTGAGTGTTGGTGGTGCGTTTGCCGATCTGTCAGCCCCGCCAGGGAAGGAGGCGGCTGCCGGGGTTGAGAACTCTCAGCCGTTGCCACCTCTACTGCTCACTTTGGTCAGTGGATTGCCCGACTGGGGCCATCTGGCCGATTTCTACCAGGCCAGAGAGGGCCGGCCAGTGTGGCATCAGCATGAGCGGCTCAATCCTTGGGGGCTGGTGCTGCGGGAGTGGATCGAGAATGCATCGACTGAAGGGCTCAACCCGGTGGAGTACCATCTGTCGACCCTGCAGCAGCTGGGTCATCGTCTCGACACGCCCGCGATCCTGTTGCGGGAGTTAGTGTTTACGGATGCCTTCCTGAAGCTGGCGCGGGATCTCAACAGCGGGCGTTTCAATGCGGCCCGGCTCGATCCGGCCTGGCACCATCCGGCTGAGAGCTTCGAGCCGTTGGATTATCTGCAGCAGCAGCTGGAAGAGGGGCTGCCGGAGCAGCTGTTTTCCTCGCTGCTGCCCACCACCCCCGGCTATCTGCGTCTGAAACAGGCGCTTGACCGCTACCAGGCGATCGAACAGCAGGGAGGTTGGCCCGGCCTGGAAGGCGAGCTGCTGTTGCATCTGGGGATGCGCCATCCCGATGTTGTACTGCTGCGGCAGCGGTTGCGGTTCGAGGAGCTGGCTGTCGAGGAAGAGGCTGATGATCCTGAATATTTCGATGCGCCGCTGCAGGTCGCCATCAAACGCTTTCAGCAGCGCCACGGCCTGCTGGATGATGGTCTGGTGGGGCCGCAGACTCGCGCCGCTCTTAACCAACCGGTGGCGCAGCGCATCCTGCAGCTGCGTGCCAACCTGGAGCGCTGGCGTTGGCTGCCGCGCCAGCTCGACAATCCTCACCTGCTGGTCAATACCGCCGGTTTTGAACTGACCTTGATGGTGGATGGTCAGCCACAGCTGCAAAGCCGCTCTATCAACGGTCGCTTCAGTCGTCAGACCCCCTCCTTCCAGGGGCGCATCACACAGTTGATTGTCAATCCTGCTTGGACCGTGCCACGACGCATCGCGGTGGAGGATCTGCTGCCGAAACAGCAGCAGGATGCCGATTATCTGGAGCGCAGGGGCTTCCAGGTGCTACAGCGCGTGCAGGGTGAGTGGCGGGAGGTCGATCCCTGGTTGGTGGAGTGGCAGCGCTTCGACAAGAACAACTTCCCCTATGTGCTGCGCCAGTTTCCTGGGGAGAACAACAGCCTGGGGCGGATCAAGTTCCAGATGCCCAACCCCTACGCGATCTACCTGCACGACACCCCGGCTGTCAGCTTGTTCGATAAGCCGCGTCGGGCCTTCAGTTCCGGTTGTGTGCGGGTGGAGAAGGCGCGACAGCTGGCCGGGTTGCTGCTGCAGAACGAGAATGCCCCGCAGCACAATCTGCTGCTGGATATTGAATCTGGAGAGACCCGCATCCAACCGCTGTCACAGCCACTGACGGTCTATCTCACCTACTTCACCAGCTGGGTGGACGAAGCGGGCAGGGTGCAGTTCCGTCCCGATATCTACGCAAGGAATGGGCTGTTGCTGAGGCTGTTGCGACACACCGACCAGATTGCCAGAGATGGGCGCTCAACCCGGCAGCTGGCAGAGGCCGATTGATCCTCGCTGACTTATCGACTCCTCACTAAGGAGCCTCTGATCAAGTCGTGAATCCGTATCTTGTGCCCAGAATATCCAGCTTCTGCGTGGCAAATCTCGGCAACGGCTCCATGCATTGCTCTACCTCCTGCAGCCATGCAGTCGTTCGCAATAGCCAGCTATCCCCGACAGGGATGTCGGGGAGGCGCGTGAGCAGGGAGCGGTAGCTTTACGTGTGATTTGCGCTTTGAATCTGAATATTCTGAATCACAATCGATTTCGCCCAGACTTAATCAGAGGCTTATAAACCGGAAATTGTGAGTGGAATCACAAGGATGGCGTACCCCGGTCATAATCTGATACTCTTTGCATGGTCTTTTTGGCGGTCCTGCCGAATCATCGGGCAGAGCAACCAGTTATCCGGATCAGTGAAGTATGTCAGAACAGATTCAAGCCCCGCAGATTGAGTGCCCAGATACCAGCCGGCGTCATTTTCTCAGCGGTTGTGTTGCCCTCGGCAGCGCCTTGACCGCCCCCTCCCTGTTCGCCTCGATCGGGCAGCAACAGGAACGCAGTATCGCCCTGCACCATCTGCACACCGGCGAACGGGAGAAGCTGGCCTACTGGGCGGACGGCGAGTATCTGGCAGAGAATTTGCATCGCCTCAACCAGCTGCTGCGCGACCATCGCACTGGCGACAGCACCCTGATGGACCCGAAGCTGCTTGACCTGCTATATCGCCTGCAGAGCAGCGTCGGGCGGGCAGGGGAGTTTCAGGTGATCTCCGGCTATCGCTCACCCAAGAGCAATGCCATGCTGCGTAGCAAAAGCAATGGTGTCGCCAAGCGCAGCCTGCACATGCAGGGCAAGGCGATCGACATCCGTCTACCAGGAACTGAACTGAAAGAGCTGCGCAAGGCGGCCCTGGCGCTAAAGGCGGGCGGCGTCGGCTTCTACCCAAAATCCAACTTCATTCACGTCGACACCGGCCGCGTGCGTTTCTGGTAGCTCCGGCTTGACCTCCATGGATGGAGGAAATGCAGAAGGATTGTTGGGAACAATCCCTGCCAGCCGGACATTACGCATCATCCTGTAGGCGCGCCGCGAGCGACGCGCCTACAATCGAATTTACTCTTCTGGTTAGGCCAGCCGGTCGTCCGCCACGTGGTAGCGTGGATCCTCCAGCATATTGACCTCCACCAGATCCCCCGCCTTCACCAACAGATTCTGACACTCCTGGCTCAGGTGCTTGATGTGCAGGCGCTTCTCGACACGGGTGTAGCGCTCGGCGAGGGCGTCGATCGCCTCCAGGCCTGAGTGATCGTAGACTCGCGCGTTGGCGAAATCGACCATCACCTCGTCCGGGTCATCTTTCGGATCGAACAGATCGGCAAAGGTCTGCACTGAGCCGAAGAAGAGCGGGCCGCTTATCTCATAGTGTTTGATATTAATCGTTCCGAAAGTATTGGCAGTGTATACTGCTTTCCATGGCTACGATAAAAGAACAGCGTGATCAGAAAAGGAAAGATGTAGTGGAGGCGATT
>NZ_KQ557143.1:42105-83407 GCF_001443665.1 endosymbiont of Ridgeia piscesae
CTGATTAAGAGTTTCTTCCGCATGTCAGATACAAAGTATATTTTGGCAAGTTCAAAAATAGACTGCCAATACTTTCGGAACGATTAATACCGTACTTGTCGACATAGGTCTTGGCGTAGATATGTTTGGCATGCTCCCAGGCGAACACCAGTGCGGAGACGATGACACCGACGATCACGGCGATCGCCAAGTCGGTGAGCACCGTCACCACCGCTACCAGGATGCCGACGAAGGTGTCAGCCAGTGGGATCTTGCCGAGCAGGCGGAAGCTGGCCCACTCGAAGGTGCCGAGCACCACGATAAACATCACGCCGACCAGCGCTGCCACCGGGATCATCTCGATCAGACTGGAGCCGACCAGGATGAAAGTGAGCAGGAACAGTGCGGCGGAGATGCCGGAGAGACGGCCACGACCGCCGGAGTTGATGTTGATCATGCTCTGACCGATCATCGCGCAGCCGCCCATGCCACCGAACAGACCGTTTACCGTATTCGCCACGCCTTGGCCGATACACTCCTTGTTGCCACGGCCACGGGACTCGGTCAGCTCATCGATCAGGCTCAGGGTCAGCAACGACTCGATCAGCCCCACCGCAGCGAGGATCACGGCGTAGGGCAGGATGATGTAGAGAGTCTCGAAGCTGAACGGCACCATCGGGATATGGAATTCAGGTAGGCCGCCGGCGATGGTGGCCTGCGGATTGCCGGACATGTCGGCCAACACGCCCTGCACAGTGCGGGCGTCCAAATCCAGATAGAAGACCAGCAGGGTGACGCTGACGATCGCCACCAGCGAGGCAGGTAGCGCGCTGGTCAGCTTTGGCAGAAAGTGGATGATCGCCATCGTCAGCACCACCAGCCCGAGCATGATCAGCAGCGGCTCGCCGCTCATCCAGACCAGGTTGCCGCCCGCGTCGGCTACCTGAAACTGCTGCAACTGGGCGAGAAAGATCACGATCGCCAGGCCGTTGACGAAGCCCAGCATCACCGGGTACGGCACCATGCGGATGAACTTGCCGAGCCGTAACACCCCGGAGAGGATCTGGATCAGACCCGCCAGTAGCACCGCTGCGAACAGGTATTCGACGCCATGTTGCGCCACCAGCGAGACCATCACCACTGCCATCGCCCCGGTGGCGCCGGAGATCATGCCAGGCCGGCCGCCGATGATCGAGGTGATGATGCCCATCATGAAGGCGGCATAAAGGCCCACCAGTGGCTCCACCCCGGCGACAAACGCGAAGGCGATGGCTTCTGGAACCAGCGCCAGCGCGACAGTCAGGCCGGAGAGAGTGTCGTTTTTCACGCACTGTCTGCCAGGGCAGGTGAGCTGAAACATGGAGTACCTCTAATGGGATAGAAAGAGGCGGAGAGTCTATCAGAAAACTCTTATATGTCTACAGATAGAGCCTGGCACGAGATCCTGTTTTCCTGCAAGTCTGTAGAGGCAGCGCTTGTGGTGCGAATGCTCGGCAGATGGTGCGTTCGCGCCGCAAGCGACACTCCTACGATCGGATCATTTGGGGATGGGTTGAGTGTAATTATAACTCAACCCCAGCTACCCTTCTCAGCGTCCAGGGCAGGCTGGGGCGGCCTAGGTCTACCGTTTCCAACTGGCAGTGATCTTCAGCCCGCCGCTCGCCGCGCCGGCGAGGATCACTGGGATCGGCTGGCTCTCGCCCTTGAAGCCGATGGTCAGCTCTACCTTCAGCTCGTCAGGACGGTTGCTGACCAGCGCCTCCTGTACAGTATCGGCCACCGCGCTGATCTGGTTGCGCAGCAGACCGATGGCGCTGCTGATATTGTCGCTGAGTTCGGTGGCTTCGGCGCCTACCGGCAGGCCGGTGGGGGCGGCCCCGCTGCCCGGCAGGGCGAGATCACCCTGTTCCATCTCCACCATGATGAGGCGGCCATCGGCTAGTCTGATCGGGGCGATCTTTTCCATTCCTAACTCCTTTTTGTGGATTCGGTGCCGATTATTCCATCTGCGCCTGCGGAATGAAATTCCTAATGGGGGGCACCGCTTGCGGTGCGAATGTTCGGGGGGGAGGGTTCGTGCCGCCAGCGGCGTTCCTACGCGAGGATCAGCAGTGTGTTCAGACCGGGGTGATGGTGGCGATCTGCTGCCCCATCTTCAGCGGCATGCCGGGTTCTAGCTCCTCCACCCACTCTGTCGCATCTTTGCCAAACAGCAGGATCACTGTGGAGCCCATGTTGAAGCGGCCCATCTCCTCGCCCTTCTGCAGGCTGATCGGCTCGGACGCCTCTGACTCGGGGGTGTAGTCCCAATGGCTGGCTTGGTGGGAGCGGGGGGTGACGGTGCCGGCCCAGACGGTGTCGATGCTGGCGACGTTGATCGCTCCCACCAGGATCATCGCCATCGGCCCGATCTCGGTCTCGAACAGACAGACCACCCGTTCGTTGCGGGCGAACAGCCGTGGCACCATGCGCGCGGTGGTGGCGTTGACGCTGAACAGCCGACCGGGCACGTGGATCATTCGCTGCAAGGTTCCGCTGAATGGCATGTGCACCCGGTGGTAGTCGCGTGGCGAGAGGTAGATGGTGGCGAAGTTGCCCTCTTCGAAGCGCTCACTCCACTGGGGGTCGCCGCCGAGCAGTTCCAGCAGCGAGTAGTCGCGCCCCTTGGCCTGGAAGATGTAGCCCTCTTCGATGTCACCACACTGGCTTAGCGCGCCATCGGCAGGGCAGGCGATCGCCTCCGGGGCCTCAGCTACCGGACGGACATCGGGGCGCAGGACGCGGGTGAAGAAGTGGTTGAAGCTACGGTAGCGGCTTGGATCGGGCTCTAGTGCCTCCTCCATCTCGACCCGGTAGAGTTTGATGATATTGCGGATCAGCCAATCCTTGAACGGTTTTATCTCGATGCGGGTGATACGGTAGGTCAGCGCCGATATCAGGTGATGTGGCAGCAGGTATTGCAGGCTGATAAAGAGATAGTCGAGGGGGTTTTTAGTGAAGCGGCGGGAGGGTTCTTCGCGCATGAGGTTACCGGTAGTGGTTGATCAGGGTCTTGATATCCGCAGCGATGCTAGCCCCTTCCTGGAAGGAGGTAAACAGGGCATGGATGCGGCCACCCGGTCCGATCAGAAACAGCGGAGCCTCTTCCTCACCCTGGGTTGCGCCGAAGCGGGCGCGCATTTCCTGTAGGGTCGCCGGGTCGCCCTGCAGAATGAGGAAGCGCTCTCCGATCTGTTCGAGCATCACATGCCGGGCCGGGTCGCTGCCATTATCGATGTAAATGAAGCGGAGTTGCTGTTGCAGCTCCGGCTCGGCGCTGAAGCGATTGTGGACCTGGGTTAGGCGCAGCAGGGGGCTGGGCTGGGCTGTTTGCTCCGCGAAGCTGAGTAGGCTCCAGCTGCCTTCCAGTTGGCTTTGGTCGAAGCGTGTGTCGTCGCGACTGGAGAGCTGAAACTCAGGCAGTGGATGGGGCGGTCGCAGTAGCACCCCGGCGATCGCCGGCAGAGTGTTGTCGGAGTAGCGGTTGCCGGTGTAGTAGGCCATGCCGAAGACGATCAGGCTCAGGGTAAGGAAGACAAAGCGGCGTTGTTTGGAGCTTGGACGTTTTGGCATCGGCTGGGTGGATGTTTAACTGGGTCGGGGCAGTTTAATCCAAACCGGCTCGGATGTGATGATTCAGACTGCGGTCTGGCAGTTGGGGCAGAGGTAGCAGGGCTGCCCGCCCTGGTTGATTTTGACGATGCGGCTAGAGCAACGGTAGCAGGCCAGGCCCTCGCGGCGGAAGAGCTGGAAACGGGCGCTCTCGAAGTTGCTGCCGGCTGCCATCAGCTGCTCTGCCCGCTCGAGGTCGTTAGTAATACCGCCGGTTTCATAAGATTGGCGAGGTAGGTGGATGATCGCCGCTGCCAGCCGGGCGAGTTGTTCGGGGCGGCACTGACTGGGTTTGCTGGTTGGGTGCAGAGCGGCGTGGAATAGGATCTCGCAGCGCAGATAGTTGCCGATGCCGGCGAGAAAGCCCTGGTCGGTGAGAATGCTGCCCAGGCGGCGGTTGCGGAACTGGCGGGATTCGAGCTGCGCCAGCACGGTTTTGACGTCGAGCGTGGGGGCCAGCAGATCGGGCCCCAGCCGGCTGAGAAACGGGTGGCTGAGCAGTTCCTGGTCGTTGAGTACGTCGATCTCCGAGGCGCTGTAGAGCAGCGCGTCGTGACTTTCGGTGGAGATGCGCAGGCGCAGCTGGCGGCGAGTCTCAGGGCGCTCGCCGCGCTGCACACAGTGCCAGCGGCCATAGAGCTGGTTGTGGCTGTAGAGGGTCAGGCCGTTGTCGAAGCGGGTTAGCATCGCCTTGCCGTGGGTGTCGATACGCAGCACACGTTGCCCTGTCAGTGTGGCAGCGAATGGTTGCAGGCGGGGCAGGCCGAACCAGACTTCGCTGGCGATTCGGCCCTTGAGTATCGACTCAACGGCATCGGCGGCGCGGCGGATCTCTGGTCCCTCTGGCATGCCGGGTCAGCTTTCGATCGGCAGGTCGTCCCGGTTGCCCCAGTCGGACCAAGAGCCGGGATAGCCTTTCGCCTGCTTATAGCCCAGATGTTTCAGTACCAACCAAGCGAGCGAGGAGCGGTGGTGGGTCTGGCAGTAAGCGACTACCTCCTTGTCGCTGCTGATGCCGAGGCCCTCCAGCATGCTCCGTAGCTCACTCTCCGGTCTGAGACGTAGGTTGCGGCTGCGGTCCATCAGCTCCAGCCAGTCCAGGTTGGCGGCTCCCGGGATGTGGCCGCCGAACTGGGAGAAGCGCTTGCGGCCGCTGTACTCGTCGCTGTTGCGGGCGTCCCACAGGGCGAGGTCTGGGTTGCCCAGGCGGCTGCTGATGTAGTCGGCCTCTGCTACCACTTCGGGGGTGGTGGTGGCTTTAAACAGGGCGGAGGGCGGCGTGACCGGATTTTGCTCGACCGGGTGTTGCTCGTTGCTCCAGGCGTGCAGACCACCGTTGAGCAGGGAGAATCGTTCGTGCCCCATCGCTGCCAAGGTCCAGAGTAGGCGTGAGGCGTTGCCACCCCCCTCGTCGTCGTAGGCCACCACATGGGTCTGGTTGCCGATGCCGTGGGCACTGAAAACCTGTTCCAGCTGAGCCGTTTCCGGCAGCAGCCCGAAGGTTGGCTTGCGCCCGGCGACGAACCGCCCGTACTGCAGATGGATCGCGCCGGGGATGTGCATTTGCCGGTAGGTAGTCTCCTTGCAGACCGCGACTATCAGCAGCCCCTCGCTGCCGAGTTGCGGTTCGAGCTGGTCCGGTTCGCAGACCAGGGGCAGGTCGATGGCGCTCATCGGGCTGCCAGCACTTTCTGTACTGCTGAGAGTGCGACGCCGCTGTTGATCGGTGCGCCTCTTTCGTTGAGCACCGCCTCTAGGGCGCTGACGCAGAGGAGCACGTTCTCGGCTCGGGCGGCGTGGCCCATCAGGCCGATGCGCCAGACTTTGCCGGCCAGCGCGCCGAGCCCGGCGCCGATCTCCAGATTGAACTCGTTGAGCAGGCGGTCGCGCACCGCGGCGTCGTCCACTCCCTCGGGGATGGTGACGGCGTTCAGTTGTGGCAGCCGGTGAGCTTCATCGACCACGAATGAGAGTCCCATCGCCTCCAGCCCTGCCTTGAGGGCGTTGTGCATTCTGCGATGGCGTGCCCAGGCGTTCTCCAGACCCTCCGCTTCGAGAATGCGCAGTGCCTCATGTAGGCCGTAGAGGGCGTTGATCGGTGCGGTGTGGTGGTAGGCACGTTTGGCGCCGCTGCCCCAGTAGCCCATTACCAGATTCAGGTCGAGGAACCAGCTTTGCACGGTGCTCTGGCGGTTGCGTATCTTCTCCAAGGCGCGTTCGTTGAAGCTGATTGGAGAGAGGCCGGGGGTGCAGGAGAGGCACTTCTGGGTGCCGGAGTAGATGGCGTCTATGTCCCATTCGTCCACCTTCACCGGGGTACCGCCCAGCGAGGTGACGGCGTCGACGATGGTTAGGCAGTCGTGTTGGTGGGCTAGGGCGACCAGCTCGGCGGCGTCTGACTGGGCGCCGGTGGAGGTCTCAGCGTGCACGAAAGCGACGATCTTCGCATCCGGATTGGCCTTCAGCGCATCCTCTAGCTTCTGCGGGTCGACTGCCCGGCCCCACTCATCCTCGACCATCATCGGGGTGCCGCCGCAGCGCTCTACGTTCTCTTTCATGCGACCGCCGAATACGCCGTTCTGGCAGACGATCACCTTGTCACCAGGCTCCACCAGGTTGGCGAAGCAGGTCTCCATGCCGGCGGAACCGGGGGCGGAGACCGGCATGGTTAGCGCGTTTTCGGTCTGGAAGGCGTACTGCAGCATGCTCTTGGTCTGCTCCATCATCTCGATGAAGAGCGGGTCGAGATGACCGATGGTGGAGCGCGACATCGCCTCCAGGATGCGCGGGTGCACATCGGAGGGGCCGGGGCCCATTAGGGTACGTACGGGGGGGTTGAAAGCGGGTGTGGCCATGGTGTGGATGCCTGGTGAAGTCAATGGAAAAGGGGTTGAGTCTATGGCGGCCGAGTATATGTGCGCGTTTTGTGTCGCTGCAAGGGATCACTCCCCTGTTGCCGGCGTGGTTAAGAGGCATCTGGGTGCGCCTTGAAAAAAACGGGTGGGACCCAATTTTGGACACATCAGTGAATTACACCATCCAGGAGATGTGACGATGACTTACATGCACTATCAGCCTCTTGCCATGCTCAATCAGATGACCCGCGAGATGGGGCGCTTGGCCGCGGAGCACAAGCGGGCACAGGTTGCTACCGCCGGGACGGTATCCCGTTGGCAGCCGTCGGTGGATATCCTCGAACAGCAGGAGCGCTTTGTCCTGAGCATGGATCTGCCCGGTGTCGATCCCAACACGCTGGAGATCCAGGTCGAGAAGGGGATTCTGACGGTTTCCGGAGAGCGCAGCCTGCGCAAGGTGGAGGAAGAGGCGGCCAGTTACACTCGGCGCGAGCGGGTTGCAGGCAGCTTCAGCCGTAGCTTCAAATTGCCGGAGACGGCTGATGAGTCGACGATCAGTGCGGCCTCAGAGCATGGGGTGCTGGAGATCGTGATCGCCAAGAAGGCGGAGGCGCAGCCACGCCGGATCAAGATCACTCACTGAGTTTCACTCTCTGACACGCCGCGCTGACAGAAAGCCACCCTGATTGGTGGTTTTCTGTCGGGCGGCGTTTGTCTATGGTGGGGTTGAACCTCAAAAGCCTGGCCGGGAGGAGTTGAAGGTGTCAGAGAAGATCGCAAAATCGGATGCCGACTGGCAGCAACAGCTGAGCCCGGAGCAGTATCGGGTCTGCCGTTGTCAGGGGACGGAGGCGCCCTTTACCGGCAAATTCTACAATCATCATGAAGCGGGTGTTTACAGCTGCAGTTGCTGCGGCAATGAGCTGTTCGACGCCTCTGCCAAGTTTGATTCCGGCAGCGGCTGGCCGAGCTATTTTCAGCCGGTCTCTGCGGATGCGGTGACGGAGCATGCGGATAACAGCCATGGCATGCTGCGGGTGGAGGTGCTGTGTGGCCACTGCGATGCGCACTTGGGCCACGTCTTCTCCGACGGCCCGCCTCCCACCGGGTTGCGCTACTGCATCAACTCGGTTTCCCTCGACTTCAAGCCTGAGTCACCGCCATAAAAAACGGCCCCGAAGGGCCGTTGCTGAGGGGAGGGCGATGGTGGTTACTCTTGGATCTCGCCGCCGATTACCTTGGGTGCTGAAGTCACTGTCGGTACCGGCAGGTCGTTGAGCGTTCCGCTGACTGTACTTGGCAGGGCGGTGGCAGGCTCGGTCAGGCTGAGCGCGCTGCAGTTGCTCATGGCGACCTCGACGAAGGTCTGCTCCACATTCCGTGCCTTGATCGCATACTCGGTGCCGTTCGGACCCATCTGCACCCCATCGGCGATGGCGAAGGCCCGCGTCCAACGATCCGGGTTGCCATTGCCATCGGTGTCGATCGATTCCTCCGGAATACCCCAGAAATCGCCGCTGCCACCATAGTTGAGGCGGAAGGTCTGACCCGCGTAGTCGGTGGTGTCGTGCACCGCGCTGCCGCTGCGGTCATTGGCGTCGCTGTGGGTGTAGGTGAACTCGATCGGCTTGTCGAAGCTCTGCACGACACCGAGTGAGTCAAACACCGTGGTGGTGCGGTTCCAATTGTTGGGGCCGGTCTCCCAGGTGTAGTAGACCGAGTCTTCCGGTAGCTCGTAGACATCCCAGACGTTGGCCAGTGCTGAGGTGTCGGTGAGCATCGCGCCGGTGTCGATCCCCCACTCGCTGCCGGCGGGCAGGTTGGCTGGGTCGGTGCCATCCACCGGGTTGCCGGAGGCATTGTGGACCAGGGTGAGGAAGTTGGCAGCGCTGCTGTCGTTGTTGATGCTGTAGGCGACCGCCTCGGCCACCGAGTTGGGATTGCTGGTGCTCATCGGTGAACCCGGCACCAGGCAGCGGTCGAGGCAGTAGAGGGTGGCGCTGCCGCCAGAGGCGAAGAGTTCGCCGGCGCCGGTCTCGCTGCCGTTCATGATGGTCTGCTCATCATAGGTGATCTCGTTGTCGCCCTGCACAAAGCGTACGCTGCCGCCGAGCTGACTCGACCACATATGCAGGGTGTTCTGTCCTGGCGAGAAGCTGACCAAAACTGGTGCATCGAGGTTGCTGACAACGGGCGGTGCGTCCTGCTGCCAGATCTGGTAGCCGGTGCGGTAGAAGCCGTCGCTGGCTACCCCATCGCTGACGGTGAAATACTCCACCAGCCAGGCGCCATCGGCATTGTTTGGTAGTGGATTTTGCTCGTCGTGGAACTCGAACTGGATGCCATCCAGGGCGCTGATGGCCAGACTCTTGACCTCGTTGCGGATCAACCGGCCGGGGGTCTGCTGCAGGGTATAATCGGTCTGGGTGTCGCTGCTGTAGTCGAATACAGAGATGGTCGCGCCATCCAGATTGGCCGATTCATCCTCATACCAGAGGCCCCAATAACCCACATGGCCGTACTTGCCATCGTAGGTGAAGGAGAGCCCCGAATTGAGACTAAGCGTGGCGCCGCTTGTGTAGTCGAACAGATCGTAGCTCCAGACTGTTTCGTCGATGTTGTTACGGTCGAGGCAGACCTGTGGGGTTAGGCTGTCTTGGCTACCGATGATGAAGTCGGCATCGTAGCTGAGGCGGTAGGTGGCGTTTTCGCCGCCGGGATCGGGGGTCATGGCGGTGCGGGTGATCGCCTGACCAGTGGTTTCGCCCTGCATCTCTACCGAGGCGGCGCGTTCGATCTGCATCGGCCCGAAGCCAAAGTCATCCTCCATCGACTCGAAGAAGGTGAAGCCGTTGAGCCCGCTGCTCACTCCGGCGGTAGATATCTCGCCGCTACCGAAGCTGGCGCCTGATGAGTCTATCATCTGCCAGGTGAGTTGAAACTCACCCATCGGGTTGGTAGCGCTGGGCTCGGCGGTGACCTCGGCACGGGCCTTGATCAGCATGCTGCTGTTGCCTGGGCCCTCCATCTCCGGGATCCAGACGTTGACGATCATCGGATCCTCATTGGAGGCGCGAGTTGAATCGATAATCACCTCGGTGTAGTTGGTAGCATTTTGCCCGCTGGACTGATTCTGGCTGCTGGCGCCCGATTCACCCTGGGAGCATTCATCATCATCCACCAGGGCGATGTAGGCTCCTTGGTCCACAAACTGGTCGGCGCGCATCTGCGAGATGAAGCAGAGGATCTCGTTGGCGGTATTCACCGGCTCGATGGCCGGGTGGTAGGTATGGATATCGGTACTGGCGTTGGCGTAGTCACTGCCGGCATCGTCAAATCTCAGGCCAAGCTCGCCGCGACCGGCGAAGCGCGCGGCGGCAGATCGGGCGCTGCTCGACTCTGCGGCCACCACGTCCACTCGTTCCGGCAGTTCAAGGCCGGAAATCGCTTCGCTAGTGGTGGTCTCTGTGCTCCCGCCACCGCCACAGGCTGTGAGTATCAGAGGCGTTGAGAGGGTAAACAACGCACCATATCGATGTAAAAACTGGTTCATTTGTCGTCTCCATTGGCAAACAAGAACATCTCTCCCATCTTCAGTTCGTGGACCCGAACTGATTGAGACATCGGCGCGTTGGAGAAAACCTGAAGCCGGGATTGAGTGAGGATTGTGATGGAGCAGCTGCGTTACGACAGAAGTCTATTTCAGCGCAGGGGTATACAGGTTGGTGAGTGCGGGGTCTAAGTCGATAGGTTTTTTGGGATGACAAGTGAGTGGATATTCGCGTGGCTGATCCCATCAAAGGCGACCAGCAGGTGGTAATCCTGCTCACTCTCATCGAGCAGAGCCAGGCCCTCGGCCTTGCCGCCGGCAGGCGGTTCGAGCTTGTGCAGCAGGCGGATCTTTCCCTGTCCACTCTGCGGTCGATCGGCGCCTGGCAGCGTGTCTCTGCCATCCCAGTGGAAGATCCGGTAATCCCCTGGTCCCTTGCCATTGGGACCGGCAAGGATCAGGAAGCCGTCGCTGACCCGTGTGATCTCGCGGCAGCCGAGGCCGCCCAGAGTGACGAAGCGCAGTTCATAGTCTGATTGCGGATCATCGAAACGAAACCGCAGGATCGGCACCAGCCCGTCGCGCAACACCGGCCCGCGGAAGGCGGCGTAAAGCCAGCCATCGCGCACTGCGATTCCCTCGATGTCGACACCGTTCTCTTTGCCGGGAATGGCGCTGAATGGCTGCAGCACTGGGTCCCGCCGCAGCAGTTTTCTGAGGCTGATACGCTGCTTCGATTCAATATTACCCTGGCTGTTGATGCGCAGCCGGAACAGCTGGTCGCGACTCTTTTCATGGATGATCGACTTCCCATGTAGTCGCTTCAGGTTCTTTTTATGGCTTTTGGCTGGGTTGAGTTGCTTGCGTTTCAGCGAGTGGGAGCCGATCACATAGATCGATTCACCATCGGAGGCGATGCCTTCGATGTCCAGCTCCCGGCCCTTTTTCCTGGAACCCTTATACAGCAGGATATTGCGGGCCAGCTGATAGTGGCCCTGGCCATCGGCACGAAACAGCTGCAGATAATTTTCGTTGCGCCGCTCGCCGCTGGCCTCATCGGAGCCGATCAGCAGCAGCCCTTGATGACGCCCGATGGCGCTGATGTCCGCCGGTGACTTGAGCTGATTGACCGCGATATTGAACATGCCGGATGCGCCTCTGATACGGGGTCAGTCGGAGAGCTGCTTGAGCCGTTCGGACCAGAGCAGGGTGGCTCCCGCCACTGCCGCCGGCATCGCGACAAAGTTGAGGATCGGCACCATCATCAGCAGGGTCAGGCTGCCGCCAAACGCCAGCGAGGTGAAGCGCGCCTGCTTGAGGCGGCGGTGCTGCTGTTTGAAACGCAGGCCGTGGTTGGCCATTGGATAGTCGCCATACTCCAGTGCCAGAAACCAGGAGGTGAAGGCGATCCACAGGAATGGCGCAGCGATGTTGATCACTGGGATCAGAAACAGGATTAGCAGTGGAATCGCGCGCAGCAGAAAGTAGCCCATCTTGCGCAGCTCGGAGGCGATGGAGGGGAGGATATCCTTCATCACCTGGCCGATGCCAGCGGGCTCCTGGGGCAGCTCGCCGCCGATGAAACGCTCAACCTTCTCTGCCAGCAGGCCGTTGAAGGGGGCGGCGATCAGGTTGGCGATCACCGTGAAGGTGTAGAAGACTACCAGCACCAGGGCGATGGCAAACAGCGGCCAGAGCAGCCAGCGTAGCCAGAAGAGCCAGCTATCCTCCGCCGGCAGAAAGCGCTCCATCAATAGCTCGAACTGGTCGATGCCGAACCAGATCAGCAGGCTGAAGACCAGGATGTTGACCAGCAGCGGGATCAGCACAAACGGGCGCAGCCCCGGTTTGCTGATCAGACTGAGGCCGCGCAGCAGATAGCCGGCGCCGGAGAGGGGGTTGTTTACCATGGTTGAGGATCTTCAATTGAAAACGCCTATGGTAGCAAATGCGACGGTTTCTGCCGTGTGCCTGTAAACTTCCCGTCAGTTGTGCCGAATGTCCTTAATGAGCCTCTGATAAAGTCTGGGCGAAGTCGATTGTGATTCAGAATATCCAGATTCAAGGCGCAAATCGTACGAAATAGCTAGCTATTACAAAGATTTGCAACGCAGAACCTGGATATTCTGAGCGTAAGATACGAGTTCATGACTTGATCCGAGGCTCATTAATGGCGGATGACGCCAGATATGGCAGTAAGTGCCAATAAGGAGACCGCGCATGAAGGGCATTGTATTTTCCAAGTTCATCGAGTTCGTAGAGGAGTGTTTTTCGCCGGAGATGGCAGATGACATCATCGAGTCCTCCGATCTCCCGTCAGGGGGGGCATATACCTCGGTGGGCACCTACGATCACAGGGAGATGCTGCAACTGGTGACCGCATTGAGCGAAAAATCCGGCACACCAGTTCCGGACCTGGTTCGTTCCTTTGGCTGTCACCTGTTTGGCATCTTGGCTGGCGCCTATCCCCAGTTCCTGGAAGGAATCGACTCAAGCCTGGATTTCTTACAGCTGATTGAGAATTACATTCATGTCGAGGTGAGAAAACTCTACCCAGATGCCGAGCTGCCGACCTTCGAGCACTGCTCCCCGTCGGCAAACCAACTGGAACTGATCTATCACTCAAAGCGGCCGCTGGGGGATCTGGCGCACGGGCTAATTGAGGGATGTGCCGCCCACTTCGGCGATACCCTCTCCATTGAACGGGAAGAGTTGCTGGTGGAAGAGGGAACCTCCATCCGTTTTCTGCTGACCCGCCAGGTGTAACGAATGGATGAACTGACTCGTCTGGAACACCGCTGGCAGCGTGAGCGCAAGGCCCGCCATGAGGCGGAGCGCCTGCTGGAGGAGAAAAGCCTAGAACTCTTCCAGATGAATAACGAATTGGTTGAGCTGGCGGCTAGCCTGACGCACAAGGAGGAGTGGAGTCGCTCCATCCTGGAGGCGGCCGCCGAGGGGGTTATCACCACCGATGAAGGCGGTGCAGTGCAGTTTCTCAACCGGGCGGCGCAATCAATGTTCGGTTACACGCCGGACGAGATCTCCGGAAAGTGCATAAACACACTGTTGCCCGAAGAGCTTCTGAACTGCCCTTTCGCCAAGTCCGATTTGGAGAAAACCGAACCGCTCCTGAGCCTGAGTCATGAGACGCAGGGGCGCAGGAAGGACGGATCGGTGTTTCCGGCCGAATTGACGACCAGTATCGCTCACCCTGGAACCGAGCGAATCGTCATCGCCGTTGTACGTGACATTACGGAACGAAAACAGGCGGAGAAGAGACTGGAAATGACCAATCGGCAGATCCAGTTGATTCTGGAAACGGTGGTTGAGGGGATCTTTGGCGTAGACTGCGAGGGAAATTTTACCTTTATCAACTCCGCGGCCAGCAAGATGCTGGGATGGAGCCAGCAGGAGCTGATCGGGCAGCACAGTCACGAGTTGATGCACCATACCCACAACAACGGCTCACGCCACCTCGCTGAGGAGTGCCCCATCTACACGACGTTCCGAGAAGGCAAGGGAAACACCATCCTGGAAGATCTGTTCTGGTGCAAGGACGGCACATCCCTTCCAGTGGAATACGTCAGCCGACCGATATGGGAAGAAGAGAGAATAGTGGGAGCAGTCATCTCCTTCCGTGACATCACGGAACGTATAGAGGCCGAACGGGAGCGGCAGAAGATGGAGATCCAACTGCACAACGCCCAGAAGTTGGAGGCCATCGGCCAACTCGCCGCCGGCATCGCCCATGAGATCAATACCCCGACCCAGTATGCCAGCGACAACACCCGTTTTTTGCAGGATGCCTATGCGGATATCATCAAACTCGTCTCCCTGCAGGAACGCAGCATCGCAGCACTGACTAGCGGTGACCCGCTAGCGGCGCAGCTGGTCGCCGAGGCCGCTGCGCAGGCTGAGACGATCGAAATCGATTACCTGAAAGAGGAGATCCCCCTGGCGGTTGAGCAGACCCTGGGCGGGCTTGAACGCGTCACCAAGATTGTGCGGGCGATGAAGGAGTTCTCTCATCCCGGCGTAGAGGAGAAGACCTTTGTAGACCTCAATAGCGCCATTCAGAGCACTATCGATGTGTCTCGCAATGAGTGGAAATACCACGCTGAGCTGGAGACCGTGTTTGACCCTGAACTTCCTGCGGTCCGCTGCCTTCCCGGGGAGATCAACCAGGCCATTCTGAACATCATCGTCAACGCCGCCCACGCCATCGCCGATAGGCGCAAGGAATGCCCAGATGAGAAAGGGTTCATCCGGATCGCCACCCGCAAGAGGGGCGATTATGCCGAGATCAGCATCAGTGATAATGGAGGGGGCATCCCGGAAGAGATACTGCCACGCATATTCGACCCCTTTTTCACGACCAAGGGGGTGGGTAAGGGAACGGGCCAGGGCTTGTCGATCACCTACTCTGCGGTGGTGGATAAACACAACGGAACCATAGAGGTGGATTCCAGCGTAGGGGAAGGCACCACCTTTATCATTCGTCTGCCCATCGACGGTAAAACTGGACAGAAAAACGATGCGCCGTGAACCCATCCCTGTGGGTTTGGCTGCGGCATCCCTGCCGTAGATACCCACGGATCGCCCCACCAAGCCTGGCTCCAGGTGAATCTGACAAAGTAGAAGAGTCTCCTTAAGGCTTTCTCACACTTTTATGGTTAGAATGCGCGGCCATTTTTGCAGCAGAGAGCAGAATCAAAGATGAAATATGTCGGTGCCCATGTGAGTGCCTCTGGCGGTGTGCAGAATGCCCCGTTGAATGCTGGGAAGATCGGCGCCAAGGCGTTTGCCCTGTTCACCAAGAACCAACGCCAGTGGCGTGCCAAGCCGCTGACTGATGAGGTGATCGAGGGTTTTCAGCAGAACCTGCAGCAGGTCGGTATCAATCCGGCGCAGGTGCTACCCCACGACAGCTACCTGATCAACCTGGGCCACCCGGAGCCGGAGGGGCTGGAGAAGTCGCGCAACGCCTTTATCGATGAGATACAGCGTTGTCAGCAGCTTGGCCTCAAGCTACTCAACTTCCACCCAGGTGCGACCCTGCGCAAGATCGACGAGCCGGCGAGCCTGGAGCGGGTCGCTGAGTCGATCAACATCGCCCTGGCGCAGACCGAGGGGGTGACGGCGGTGATCGAAAATACCGCCGGCCAGGGCTCCACCCTGGGTTACCGCTTCGAGCACCTGGCGCAGATCATCGACAGGGTGGAGGATAAATCCCGGGTCGGTGTCTGTCTCGACACCTGCCACACCTTTGTTGCCGGCTACGATCTGCGCACCGCCGAGGCCTGCGAGGCGAGCTTCGCTGAGTTCGAGCGCATCGTTGGTTTCGATTATCTGCGCGGCATGCACATCAACGACAGCAAGCCGGAGCTGGGCCAGCGGGTTGATCGCCACCACAGCCTGGGGCAAGGCAAGATTGGCTGGGAATGCTTCCGCTACATCATGAACGACCCACGCTTCGATGATATTCCGATGGTGCTGGAGACCATCGACGATACCCTCTGGGCGGAGGAGATCCAGGCCCTCTATGGGCTGATTGCCTGATTGGGGTTTCTGCTTCCCGCTCTGCATCTATGCTTAGGGTTGATCGCCTTTTGTGGAGGCGATTATCACAAGCCCCTTTGTAAACGATAGATTGCAGACAGGTGATCATGGGTTGGGAAGCCCTCTTCAGTCTCGCCAGCGTGCTCTTCTGCTTTGGCATGATGGCGTTCACCCGGGTCTCTCCCGACCTGATCACCAGTGCCGCGTTGACCTTGTTATTGCTCGCCGGTGTGGTTAGCCCCGAGCAGGCGCTGGCGGGCTTTGCCAACCAAGGGATGCTGACGGTAGCGGTGCTCTACGTGGTGGTCAGCGGCCTGACCGAGACTGGCGCGGTGGGCTGGATCGGCCAGACCCTGCTGGGTCGGCCCCGCTCCATCCGCCATGCCCAGTGGCGGCTGATGCTGCCGGTGGCGGCGCTCAGCGCCTTTCTCAACAATACCCCGGTGGTGGCGGTGTTCATTCCGGCGCTGCAGGAGTGGGCTCGTCGTCATCGCCTGCAGCTCTCCAGACTATTGATTCCGCTCAGCTTCGCCAGCATCGCCGGTGGCACTTGCACCCTGATCGGCAGCAGTACCAATCTGCTGGTGAACGGTCTGATGCTGGAGCAGTCCGGCAGCGGCCTGGCGCTATTCGATCTGCTCTGGATCGGTCTGCCGGTGAGCCTGGCGGTGTTGCTGTTTGTGCTGCTGATGGGGGGCTGGCTGCTGCCCAACCGCAGCTCGGCGATGGAGGAGTTTGCCGATGTGCGCGCCTACACGGTGGAGATGCAGGTAGAGGCCGGCTCGCCGCTGCCGGGTCGATCAATCGACGAGGCGGGGCTGCGACAGCTGCCAAGGCTGTTTCTGGCGGAGATCGAACGGGAGGGAGGCGTGCTGCCGGCGGTCTCGTCGAAAGAGCGGCTGCAGGCGGGTGACCGTCTGCTGTTTGTCGGGGCACGGGATTCGGTGGTGGATCTGCAGCGGATCCACGGCCTGTTGCCCGCCACCAACCAGCTCTTCAAGCTCAATGATGAGCGTCCGGAGCGCCGCTTCATCGAGGTGGTGGTCTCCAGCCGGCACCCTCTGGTGGGGCGCACGGTGCGCGAGGGACGCTTCCGCAATCGCTACAATGCGGTGATTATCGCCCTGGCGCGCAACGGTGAGCGGCTTGATGGCAAGCTCGGCGATCAGCGGCTGCAGGCGGGGGATACCCTGTTGCTGGAGGCGCGCCCCTCGTTTCTGGAACAGCAGCGCAATGCCCAGGATTGGCTGTTGATCAGCCCGGTGGGGGAGTCGCACCCGCTGCAACATGAACGCGCCCCGCTCGCCCTGGGGATTGTGCTGTTGATGGTCGTGCTGGTGGGGTTGGGCTGGCTCAGCATGTTGAAGGGGGCGTTGCTGGCGGCGGGGCTGATGATCCTGACCCGTTGCACCCGCGGTCAGGTGGCCCGGCGTTCCCCCGACTGGCAGGTGCTGGTGGTGATCGCCACCTCCTTCGGTATCGGTGCAGCGCTGCAGCAGAGCGGAGCGGCGCTGTTTGTCGCCCAGGGGCTGATGGGGCTGGCGGGTGGCGAGCCCTGGCTGGCGCTGACGCTGGTGTTTGGGATCACCGCTCTGTTGACCGCCCTGGCCACCAACAATGTGGCGGCGGTGCTGATGTTCCCCATCGCCCTGGCAGCGGCCCAGCAGCTGCAGGTGAGCCTGCTGCCCTTTGCCATTACCATCATGGTGGCGGCCTCCGCCTCCTTCGCCACCCCGATCGGCTATCAGACCAACCTGATGGTCTATAATGCCGGCGGCTACCGCTTTCAGGACTTTCTGCGGATCGGATTGCCGCTGACCCTGTTGGTGGGGCTGGTGACGCTGCTGCTGGTGCCGCTGGTCTGGCCGTTCTGATTACTTTTTGCGTGCCTTGGTGAAGGCTGCAGCCATCGCTCCCCCTGCCTGCGGTTGCGGTTGGTTGTCACGCTTTGTGCGGCGCGGGGCGTTGGCCGGGGCCTTTTGCCGCCCATCCCGACGCGGCTCCCGCTCGGCCCGTTCCTGCAGCCGCATGCTCAAGCCGACCCGCTTGCGTTCCAAGTCCACCTCCATCACCTTGACTTTCACCAGATCCCCCGCCTTGACCACCTCCCGCGGGTCTTTAATAAAGCGGTCGGCGAGCTGGGAGATGTGCACCAGGCCGTCTTGATGCACGCCGATGTCGACGAAGGCACCGAAGTTGGTGACGTTGGTAATCACCCCCTCTAGCACCATATCGGGCAGCAGGTCGTTGAGGGTCTCCACTCCCTCTTTGAAACTGGCGGTCTTGAATTCGGGGCGTGGGTCGCGGCCGGGTTTCTCTAGTTCACCGATGATGTCGGTCACTGTCGGCAGGCCGAAGCGCTCGTCGGTGAAGTCGGCCGGTTGCAGCCGCTTCAGTGCCTCATGGTTGCCGATTAGTGAGGTCACCGACAGCTTGGTCTGCTCCAGGATGCGCTTGACGACCGGATAGGCCTCAGGATGCACCGCCGAGTTGTCGAGGGGATTGCTGCCGTTCATCACCCGCAGAAAGCCCGCCGCCTGCTCGAATGCCTTGGGGCCGAGGCGCGATACCTTCAGCAGCGTCTTGCGCTCGCTAAAGGCGCCGTGTTGATTGCGAAACTGCACGATGTTCTCCGCCAGGCTTGGAGTGAGGCCGGAGACCTGGCTCAGCAGCGGCGCCGAGGCGGTATTGAGGTCGACCCCGACGGCGTTGACGCAATCCTCCACCACCGCATGCAGGGAGCGGGAGAGGCGGCTCTGGTTGACGTCGTGCTGGTACTGGCCGACGCCGATCGCTTTGGGTTCGATCTTCACCAGCTCGGCCAACGGATCCTGCAGGCGGCGGGCGATGGAGACTGCGCCACGCAGTGAGACATCCAGCTCCGGCATCTCTTTGGAGGCGAGCTCCGAGGCGGAGTAGACCGAGGCGCCGGCCTCGCTCACCATCAGCTTCTGCAGCTTCAGTTCCGGATGTTTTTTGATCAGTTCGGCGGTCAGCTTGTCGGTCTCTCGGGAGGCGGTGCCGTTGCCGATCGCCACCAGCTCTGCCGAATATTGTTTGGCCATCGCTGCCAGAGTGGCAATCGACCGGTCCCACTGCTTTTTCGGCGCATGCGGGTAGATGGTGTCGGTGGCCACCACCTTGCCGGTGGTGTCGATCATCGCCACTTTGACCCCGGTGCGCAGCCCAGGATCGAGGCCGATGGTCGCCTTGGGGCCGGCGGGAGCGGCCAGCAGCAGGTCGTGTAGGTTGCTGGCGAAGACCCGGATTGCCTCCTCCTCGGCGCGCTCACGCAGCTGCGCGAGCAGCTCCAGTTCCAGCTTCAGGGAGAGCTTGATCCGCCAGGCCCAGCGCACAGTCTCGGTGAGCCAGGCATCGGCGGCGCGTCCCTGCTGGGCGATGCCCTGGGAGGCGGCGATGAGGCTTTCGCAGATGCTTGGTTCTCCCTCTGCCTCGCCGCTGCCGAGATGCAGGTTGAGCACTCCCTCGTTGCGGCCGCGGAATAGCGCCAGGGCGCGGTGGGAGGGGATCTTACCGATCGCCTCCGCGTAGTCGAAGTAGTCGGAGAATTTCTTCCCCTCCTGCTCTTTGCCCTTGACCACCTGGGAGCTGAGTATGCCGTTATTCTGCATCTGTTCACGCAGCCGGCCAATCAATGTCGCATCTTCGGCACAGCGCTCTATCAGGATTTGGCGTGCGCCGTCCAGCGCTGCCTTGCTGTCGAGCACGCCCTTGTCGGCATCGATATAGTCGGCGGCGGTCGCTTCGGGATCGAGATTCGGGTCTTGCAGCAGCCCCAGAGCGAGGGGCTCCAGGCCGGCCTCGCGGGCAATCTGCGCCTTGGTGCGCCGTTTCGGCTTGTAGGGAAGGTAGAGATCCTCCAGGCGGGTCTTGGTCTCTGCCGCCCTGATCTCTTGTTCCAGCTCCAGGGTGAGTTTTTCTTGCTCGCTTATGCTCTTAAGGATGGTTTCTCGACGCTCTTCCAGCTCCCGCAGATAGCCGAGTCGCTCTTCCAGATGACGTAGCTGGATGTCGTCAAGTCCACCGGTGGCCTCTTTGCGGTAGCGTGCGATGAACGGCACGGTAGCGCCCTCGTCTAGGAGTTTAATGGCGGCATCAACCCGCTGAACTGTGACCTTTAACTCAGTGGCTATACGGCGAAAGATGGTATTCATATTGTCAGACACGCGGGAGTGGAAAGCGCGCAACTCTACCTCGCCGGACGGGGAGTGAAAAGCTTGTTAAGGAGCCTCTGAACGAATCGTGAACTTGCATATTGGATCTAGAATCCGTGCTTTGTCGTTGCTGATCTTCGCAATAGCCTGCTATTACGTGTGATCAGAGCCTCAAATCGATGAATTCTGAAACCCAATCTGCTTCGCTCAGGTTCATTCAGCGGCTCATTAACGATCAGAGTTGACGCGTGTGTTGGATGGCAATGTCTAGTAAGGAAACGTCTCGTTGGGGGTGGCGGCCAGTTTGCTATGGTTGTTCACCAGCGTGATTACGAGTCGGGTTCGCCCGTTTGCAATAGAGAAAAATCACAATGTCTCTGCTCGATGAATTGAAACATGAGGCCACAAGGCTCAACTCAAGTACCTCCGAACAAGCCGCATCCCACTCCCCTTGGGAAGCACATTACCACAAAGAACTTCGGCCGCGGATGCTCAAGCTTCTGGCCTACCTGAACGATCTGACCAGTCAGCTCAAGTTGGTTGCTCCCGATGTGCGGGCCAATTACCGAATTCCCGGGCTGGGTCAGGTTAAAAGGCTGCGTCAGGGGAACTATCTGGTGAATGCGGACAGCGTGACCAATCCGCGCCGGATTCGACTGAAATTCAGCTGCGTGGCAGCTCAGGAGATGTCATTTTCGGTTAGCCCCAAGGGGCTCGCCGATGAGACCCGGGGTTTTCTGCACTCTCACCACATGCAGTTCAGCGAGTGGCCGATCCGGGATGCAGAACAACGTCTGAGTGGCGTCAACTTCCAGGTCACGCCCAAGGTGGAAGTGGTGTTTATGTTCCAGATTGCTCCTGAACAGTATGAGATTGAGATGCTTACCTCGAACTTCGAGAAGTTTGGCATCCGTCGCTACACTTACGGACCAGAGCGAATCGATGATGAGTGGCTCGATAATCTCGGCAACTATGTGTTGCGCCGCCATGACAAGCTGCACAGTCTCGACATCTCTGACTCGACCCTGGTCAATTTGCGTGAGCGCCTGGCGGTAGACAAGCTCGAGCGTGAGACTGGAGGAGGTGCCGGCAGGGTGCACTGGCCGGGACAGAAGCGCGGTAAGGGGTTGTTTGGACGTTTTCTCCACTCTCCCAATCATTGAGTATTGACGAACCCCGTTCTTGCTTGGATGACGTAACTTCAATTTTTAGGAAAAGAATTAACGAGTTTTTTCGGCCAAAATGGGTTGCTGCACCTCGGGGAGAGTTGCCCGGGGGCTAGTTAGGATGCTTGTTTCGGCCTCAGCAATCCCCTAGTCTTCAGGCAATGTTTCATTGCCGCTATCTCTGGTTGTGTCTGTTGGCAGTGCTTGCCTCTCCTCTATCTGCCTTGGCGGATGGAGGGAAGTTGGTGCGCATCGGTGTACTTAGCCATCGCGGTGATCAGTTCACCCTCGACAAATGGTCGCCCCCTGCGGAGTATCTGACCAGTCAGATTGCTGACCATCACTTCATCATCGTGCCGCTCGACTTCGCTGAGGTGGAGACGGCGGTGGTGGAGGGCAAGGTCGATTTTGTGCTGGTTAACTCCGGCATCTACGTCAATCTGGAGGTGCAGTTTCGCGTCTCACGCATCGCCACCCTGAACAACCGGCGCAGTGATGTGCCCTACAACATCTTTGGGGGGGTGATTTTTACCCGAGCCGACAATCCGCGGATCAACAGCCTGGAAGACCTGCCAGGTCACTCACTGATGGCGGTGGATGCAACCTCCCTGGGTGGCTTCCAGATGGCCTGGCGCGAGATGCGGGCCCAGGGGATCGATATCAATGATCTCTCCGAGTTGCGCTTTGCCGGCATTCACGATCGGGTGGTGATGGCGGTGCGCAGCGCTGAGGTGGATGCGGGCACGGTGCGTACTGACATCCTGGAACGCATGGCCAGCGCAGGCATGATCGATCTGGATGAGTTTCGTATTATCAACCCCCAGTCGGATCCGGAGTTTCCCTTCGCCCACAGCACCCGGCTCTATCCCGAGTGGCCCTTCAGTAAGGTAGCGCATACCTCCAACGCACTGGCGCAGCGGGTGGCGGTGGCCCTGCTCAACATGCCGCAGAACCATCCGGCAGCGATTCAGGGACGTTACTCCGGCTGGACCATTCCTCTCGACTACCAGCGGGTACGCGAGTTGCTGAAGGAGCTGCATCTGCGCCCGTTTGAGAAGCCCGCTCAGTTCACCCTCCTGGACGCCATTAAACGCTATTGGTACTGGTTGCTGAGCGGGTTGATCTTCCTGATCTTTATGGCGTTGATGACCCTCTGGGTACTGCGCCTGAATCGGGAGCTGCAGCGCGCCAAAAGCCGTCTGGAGCAGCAGCATGAGCTGATCCTCGACTCGGTGGCCGATGGCATCTACGGTGTCGACCTGCACGGCAACTGCACCTTTTTCAGCCGCGCCGCGGAGGCGATTACCGGCTGGTCGGCGGAGGATCTGATTGGCCTAAACCAGCATGAGATTCTGCACCACACCCATCCGGATGGCACCCCTCATCCGGCGGAGAATTGCCCGGTCTACCAGACCTTTCGTGACAACCAGCCCCGCTTCGTCTCTGACGATGCCTTCTGGCACAAGGCTGGGCACAGTATTCCGGTGGAGTACAGTTGCACCCCGGTGAAAGATGAGTCGGAGCGGACCCTCGGTTCGGTGGTGGTGTTCCGTGATATCACTAAACGCAAACAGGCCGAGGATGAGGCGCGTCAGCACCAGAACGAACTCGCCCGGGTGGCACGTTTCAGCACCATGGGTGAGATGGCGTCGGGTATCGCCCATGAGTTGAATCAGCCGCTGACTGCCATCGCCACCAACGCCCATGCCAGCATCCGTCTACTCGAATCCGGTAAGGAGGGGCAGCAGGCCTGTGCCGATGTGATGGAGCGTATCGCCTCCCAGGCGGAGCGTGCCGGAGCGATCATTCGGCAGCTCCGACGTTTTGTGCGCAAAGAACCGCTGGAGCGCTCCCGGGTCGATATCAATACCCTGGTGGATGCGGTGGCGGTGTTGATCCAGCCGGAAGCGCGGCGGGCGGATGTGGCGGTACGGCTGGAGCTGATGCCGAATCCACCGCAGATGAGGGTGCAGCGGATTCAGGTGGAACAGGTGATTTTGAACCTGGCGCGCAACGCTATCGAGTCGATGGCCGGGGACGAAACGGAGCGTCAGCTGGTGATTACCACCGAGGCCAATGGCGTGGCTTCGGTGCAGGTGCGGGTCAGTGATACCGGGCCGGGTATCAAGCTCGAAATGATCGAAACTCTGTTCGCTCCCTTTGTCACCAGTAAGTCGGGTGGCATGGGGCTGGGGCTCTCCATCAGTCACGGGATCGTCGAGGCGCATGGTGGTAGACTCAGCGCACAGAATCTGCCCCAGGGTGGGGCCTGCTTTATATTTACCCTGCCGGTCTCAGCTACAACCTGAAATTATGGAACAGAATTCCCCTACAATTTTTATCGTTGATGACGACGAAGAGGTACGTAATGCGCTGCAACTGCTGATGCAGTCGGTGGGGCTCACAGTGGCCTGTTATGCCTCTGCGCTGGAGTTTCTGCAGGCGTTTGACGCCTCCCGGCCCGGTTGTCTGGTGGCTGATATCCGCATGCCTGGAATGAGCGGCATCGAACTGCAGGAGCAGCTCAATGGCGAACCGATCCATCCGCCGATCATCTTTATCACCGGCCATGGCGATGTGCCGATGGCGGTGCGAGCGGTGAAGGCCGGCGCGATCGATTTCATCGAGAAACCGTTTAACGACCAAGTGCTGCTTGACAGTGTGCACCGGGCGATCCAAATGGACGCCAAACAGCGCGGCGAGGCCTCGCGGCTCTCCGATATCCGTGAGCGTTTCAATCAACTGACGCCGCGCGAGCGCGAGGTGCTCAACCTGGTGATTGCCGGCCGGCGCAACAAGAATATCTCCCAGGAACTGGGCATCACGCTCTCCACCGTGGAGGCGCACCGGGCACGGGTGATGGAGAAGATGGAGGCAGATAGCCTGTCGCATCTGATGCGCATGATGCTTTCCCTGGAGCAGGGTTAAGGAAAACCCTTACACAAACCGTTGTATGCTGGGATTTTCATTAAAAGACAATCGGTTAGATAATAATGCCTCCCCGATAACTGCCCGGAACAAGCGTTTGGGGAACCTCCTGGAGGCTGGTCGGTGGACTGTTGGTTTTGGATAGCGAACAGGCATCCCGCAGTTTTCCGACCAGCCTTCCCCTTTTACTGATGGCCTTTCCGGCGGCCAGCAGCAACACAGAACAATAGGCGCTCCATTGCTGGCAATTTTGCAGAGAGTGCTGCAACAAACCCTAGAACCAGCCATCGGCGGCAGACTCGACCAGCCTGTCGTCTAGGAGGATGAGGAAGAATGAGCATTTCACGACGTGAGTTTCTACGCCTGATGGGTATGGCTGGTGCGGCCGGCATGATGCCCGCTTCGATTTTTGCCGCGATGCGTCAGCCGACGGATCTCTATGAGGTGCCGAAGTTTGGCAACGTCTCGTTGCTGCATTTCACCGATACCCACGCCCAGCTCAACCCGATCTATTTCCGCGAGCCCAACGTCAACCTCGGCCTCGGCTACGCCTTCAACAAGGCACCGCATCTGGTGGGTGATAAGTTGTTGAAACACTTCGGCATCGCGCCGGGCGGTATCGAGGCCCACGCCTTCAGCTACCTCAACTTCGATTCGGCTGCCGGCAAATTCGGCAAGATTGGCGGCTTTGCTCATCTCAAGACCCTGGTGGATCGTCTGCGCGCCGAGCGCGGTCCCGGCAACAGCCTGCTGCTCGACGGTGGTGATACCTGGCAGGGTTCCGGCACCGCCTACTGGACCCGCGGTAAAGACATGGTTGGCGCCTGCAACCGCCTCGGTGTGGATGTGATGACCGGCCACTGGGAGTTTACCTATCTCGATAACGAGGTGATCTCCAACATTGCCGACTTCAATGGTGACTTCGTGGCGCAGAACGTCGGGGTGAAGGATGACGCTCTGTTCGACTACAAGTTCGCCGACTTCGACGGCTTCAATGAGGATGAAGGGCTCGCCTTCAAGCCCTACGTAATGAAGGTCGTGGCTGGTGCCCGGGTCGCGGTGATCGGTCAGGCCTTCCCCTACACTCCGATCGCCAACCCGGGCCGCTTCATCCCCGACTGGACCTTCGGCATCCAAGATGAGCGCATGCAGACGGTGGTCGATGCGGTGCGCGAGAACGAAAAGCCCGATGTGGTGATAGTGCTCTCGCACAACGGCATGGACGTTGACCTGAAGATGGCCTCCCGGGTCAGTGGCATCGACGTGATCTTCGGCGGCCATACTCACGACGGCATGCCTGCCCCAACCATCGTCAAGAATGCTGGCGGCAAGACCTTGGTCACCAACGCTGGTTCCAACGGCAAGTTCCTCGGAGTGATGGACCTCGATGTACGCGGCGGCAAGGTACGCGATTTTCGTTACCGTCTGCTGCCGATCTTCTCCAATCTGCTGCCGGCGGACAAAGAGATGCAGGCCTACATCGACGGTGTGCGCGCCCCCTATAAAGAGACCCTGGATGAGGAACTGGCGGTGGCGGAGGAGACTCTCTACCGTCGCGGCAACTTCAACGGCACCTTCGATCAGGTGATCTGCGACGCTCTGACCACGGTCAACGATGCGCAGATCTCCCTCTCCCCAGGCTTTCGCTGGGGTACCACGGTGCTGCCGGGTCAGAAGATCATCATGGACAACGTGATGGATCAGACCTGCATCACCTACCCCGAGACCTACCGCCGCGAGATGAGTGGTGCTGACATCAAGAATATTCTGGAGGATGTCAGTGACAACCTCTTCAACAAGGATCCCTACTATCAGCAGGGCGGTGACATGGTGCGGGTGGGTGGACTCGATTACACCTGCGATCCCGGCCAGGGGTTTGGTAAGCGTATTACCGACATGCGCCTCAACGACGGCAGCAAGATCGAGGCGGGCAAGAATTACGTGGTCGCCGGCTGGGCGACAGTCGGTTCCAAGTCGCCGGGTCGGCCGATCTGGGATGTGGTGGCCGACTACCTGCGTGACCAGAAGACGATCAGGATCAAGAAGCTCAACACCCCCAAACTGGTTGGAGTCGATAACAATCCGGGCATTGCTGAATATCGGGGCGCCTGATCAGGCATTGCGGCCCGTCGGGCAGGCTCACTCCCGGTGCGCTGCAGATTGATGGATATGGCGCAGAGAGGGAACACTCTCTGCGCCTTTTTTGCTTCTTAAGGCGTCGTTTGCACGCCTTGCAGGAAGGCGCCAAACGCGCTGCTCAGCTGCTCTGAGCGTGCCGGATCCCTGACCCCGGCGAGAACCCGCGGGCGGGTGTCGGGCAGAAACATCAGATCACTGAGTAGTTGATTGAACAACGCCTGTCCCTCCTGATTCTCTGCCAGACGTTCGAGAAACAGACGGCAGATGGTGGTCTCCTGCAGTCCCTCCCAGGCGCGCCCGGCGATCGCCGCAAGGATCTCGCTGTGTGTCGCGCAGGGGGCCTGCAGCACCCGTTCGATCAGTCGCTGTCGGATCTCCGGGGAACGCGCCTGCGAGCTGCCACGGATCGCCGCCGTAATCAGTTGGAGGTCGATCTCCTCTTCATTCAACGCCGACTCCATCCGCTCCAGCAGGGCTGTCGCGATTTCGTCCGTCACCCTTTCGTTCTCCAGACAGTGGCAGAGTGCCTCGAGTGGCGCGCCGGGGAGCTGTGGGATAGCGGCTGCCAGCTGTTGGCTTGTGTCTTCAAGATCGAATCTGGCACCTAGATCGGCAATCCCCTGGTAACCGAGGAAGGGCCACTGGTCCCAGCCGATCTCACCGCAGAAGTAGGATCTGGCATGCGCATAAAAGCGTGAGGGCGGGCGATTCAACAGCCGGCTCACCTTGGCGTGAAACACCGCAAGTCGCTCCTGTTTTGGGGTGAAGGCGTAGGGGTTGTCCTGCAGTGCGGCCTGCAGCTGCTCCCCCTTCTCCGCTGCCTGCAGATTGCGGCCGGTGACCTCCAGCAGGCGCTGCAGCAGGTCGTCACGGACGGCCTGCTGCAGCTTGCACTGCTCGTCGAGGGGCAGGTGCAGAAACCAGATCGAGACCTCGCCCTGTGGGTTGTCCGGTTCTGCAAGCAGGACGGCAAACCAGGCCTGCTGCTGCAAAGGCAGGGGATAGGGGCTGCGGGTACATTCAAAGTCGAGAAAGGCCGCTCTGTCGATCGGGTTCACACGACGTCCCATATCGAAATAACTGGGCTGGAAGCCGCTCGTTTCCAGCAGTTCGGTGAGAGTAGAGCCTGGTTTCATGCCTGCACCCAGTCGATCAGGTGATACTCCAGGTCATCCGCTTCCGCTTCAGGCACCACCCGGCCGCAGATGGTATGGCCCGCAGCGGCGACGCTGTGAGGATCGTGGGAGCGCAATGGGTGCCAGCTGGGGAGTTCTGCGCCTTCTGCTAGCAACCGATAGGCGCAGGTAGAGGGCAGCCAGTAGGGGTCATCCAGGTCTTTGGGTGTGAGAGTGATGCAGCTTGGCACCAGGGTGGAGCGCTCCTGGTAGCGGCTGCAACGGCAGCTGTCGAGGTCGAGCAGGTCACAGACCACGTTGGTGAAATAGATCTCCCGGGTCTCTGCATCCTCCAGCTTCTGCAGGCAGCATTTGGCGCAGCCGTCGCAGAGCAACTCCCATTCGCTGGCGGAGAGCTGTTCAAGTGGTTTCGATCTCCAGAATGGTGTTGTCACTATCGATCCGGCGGCTGTTGATGGGGTGGCGCATTGTCCGGGTTCCATCGAGTCTGTGCAACGCTTGACAGGGAGGCGGGGGATTGTATGACCTGTGTCACATTATGCAGCCGCCTCTAACTTGAGGTTTTTTCAGTTTTTTCACTTGTCAAATTCTTTATGCACACCCTAGTCGATTGCTTCGCAATGCCTGGGTGCTGCCTGACAGATTTTTACTTGGCTTGTCAATATATTTGTAACTCCTTGAAATTAAAGGGTATATCTGGATTGTATAAAAACTGATCAATCTAACATGAGGGCTTGAGTGACAAGGACTGCAGGCAAATACAATCACCTTACCCACAAAGTTATCCACAAGAACTGTGGAAAGATGAGGTGGCGGTTATCTATCTGTCTGAACTGTCTGGATTTCGGGGCTGGAGAGGGCGGTTTCGTTGTAGAGGCGACTCTGCTCTTGGATCTGTTGATCCAGTATCTGATTACGGCGCCACCCCTCCTGGAGATCTTGTGAGAGTGTTTGCAGACGCTGCCTGGCTGCCAGGTTCTGCTCGCGTAGACGCTGACCTGCTGCGAGCAGTTCGCTGACTTGGCGGCTCAAGCTGTTGATGTCGGGCCGGTTGTCGTCCGCCAGTGCGCTGGGGACGGTTGGGAGGAACAGTATCGTCAGCAGGGATAGGGGTAAGATAGACATATCTCGCAGGGGCCTGTGGCGCTGGCGGGTGGATTTTGTTCTGATTTTGTGTCGGTTATTTTTACACTTTTTCTGGCGAAAGATTATGGCGGATAGGCCCGACTATCAAGCGGTAATTGATGCCGCTTGTTGTCGTTTTGGCGTGCGCATGCGGGGGCATGAGCTTTTGTCCATCGATTTCCTGCCGCGAACCTGGCTCCTGATGGATGCGACAGAGAGGAACGTCTCTGCGGTTGTCCAACAGATCGAGGCCTATCTGGCTGATCCGCAACTGTCGATTAGCTGCCGTCTTTTTTCGCAGGGGACCCCCTTTCAGCAGCGGGTGTGGCAGCGCCTGCGCCAGATCCCGCCGGGTTCCACCCTTACCTATGGTGCGTTGGCGGCTGAGTTGGGAACCAGCCCCAGGGCAGTGGGCAATGCTTGTCGTGCCAACCCCTGTCCATTGGTGGTGCCCTGCCATCGGGTGGTAGCCGCCACTGGGCTGGGCGGTTTTGCCGGCAGGCGGAGTGGGACAAAGCTGGCGATAAAGGCCTGGCTGCTACGGCATGAGGGGGCATTGTGAGTGAAGCGGTGGTGGAGCAGGCGCTGATCGAGGCGTTTGCCGATGCGCTTTGGATGGAGCGGGGACTCAGTCAGAATACCCTGGTCGCCTACCAGAGCGATTTGTCGAAGCTCTCGCTGTGGCTGCAGCGCCAACGCGGCAAAAGATTGCTCGAGGCGGGGCAGAAGGACCTGTTGGGCTACTTGGCGGTGCTGGCGCAGCAGGGTCGCCAGGCCCGCTCCAGTGCCCGGCTGCTCTCTTGTATGCGCCAGTTTTACCAATATGCGGTGCGGGAGAGCCTGCTCAGCGCCGACCCCAGTGCGCAGATCGAATCGCCGAAACTGCCCCGCCCGCTACCGGGCACCCTTACTGAGCGTGAGGTTGAGCAGCTATTGGCGGCCCCTGACGTGGGCGATCCTCAGGGGGTTCGTGATCGGACTATGCTGGAGCTGCTGTATGCTACCGGCCTGCGGGTCTCGGAGCTGATCGATCTGCGCCCGGAGCAGCTCAGCCTGAGCCAGGGCGTGGTACGGGTCATCGGTAAGGGCGACAAGGAGCGGCTGGTGCCGATGGGGGATGAAGCTCAGTCGTGGATCGAGCGTTTTCTGCGCGGACCGCGCCAGGCGATCCTGGGTCAGCGGGTCTGTATCCACCTGTTTCCTACTCGACGCGGCAGCGGCATGACCCGACAGGCATTCTGGTATCTGATCAAGCGCCATGCCCGGCAGGCGGGCATCGACAAACCGATCTCACCCCATACCCTGCGCCACGCCTTTGCCACCCATCTGCTGAATCACGGTGCAGATCTGCGCGTGGTGCAGCTGCTGCTTGGCCACAGCGATCTCTCCACCACCCAGATCTATACTCATGTGGCGCGGCAGCGGTTGAAAGCTCTCCATGCCAAACACCATCCGCGAGCCTGAAGCGGATGCTGCATGGGTCCTGTCAATGCCTGATGTGCAGCGGGAACTGTGCTACATTCCCGCGATTATTACATTCAGCTTTGCGGGGAGGTGAATATGTCTTCATTCGATATTGTCTCTGAGGTGGATCTGCAGGAGGTCCGTAACGCCGTGGATCAGGCCAATCGGGAGGTCAGCACCCGATTCGACTTCAAAAAGGTGGATGCCAGTTTCGAACAGAACGACTCCGAGATCACACTACGCGCCGAGCAGGAGTTTCAGCTGCAGCAGATGCGGGATATCCTGCGGCAAAAGTTGGTCAAACGGAACGTTGATGTGGGCTGCATGGAGATCCGGGAGCCGGAGACGAGCCTCAACGCCGCTCGCCAGCTGGTGATCATCCGCCAGGGCATAGATACCGACACCGCGCGCAAGATAGTCAAGGCGATCAAGGCCACCAAGATCAAGGTGCAGGCGCAGATCCAGGGTGAGCAGGTGCGGGTGAACGGCAAGAAGCGGGACGACCTGCAGCAGATCATCGCCACGCTCAGAGAGGCGGACTACGGGCTGCCTCTACAGTTTCAAAACTTCAGGGATTAACTCATGCAATATTATCGTTTGCGAAATCGCCTCAGGCGGGTTGCGGCACCACTACTGGGTGGGATGCTGCTATTTTCCGGGCTGGCGGTTGCCGCTGACAGGGCGGAGATCGAGCAGGTCAGGCAGGGGGTCGGCAAACTGCTGGGAGGGGAGACGCCCGACAGTATCCAGCCTTCGGTGGTGCAGGGGGTCTACGAGGTGATGATCGGGCCGCGTCTAGTCTACGTCAGCGCCGATGGAAAATATCTGCTCAATGGCAAACTGTTCGATATCGAGACCCGCGAGGATCTGACCACCCCGAAGGTCGCCAAAGCGAAGGCGCGGGCGATTGAGGCGGTGGGTGAAGAGAATATGGTGATTTTTGCGCCAGAGAAGTTTGAGCACACGGTGACGGTGTTTACCGACATCGATTGCGGTTACTGCCGCAAGCTGCACAGCGAGATAGGCCAGTACAATGATCTTGGCATCCGCGTGCGCTACATGATGTTCCCACGTGCCGGGGTGGGCAGTAGCTCCTTCGACAAGGCGGTCGCTGTCTGGTGTGCCGACGACCGTCAGAAGGCGATGACGCTCTCGAAAGCGGGCAAACAGGTTGAGCAAAAAAAGTGTGAAAACCCGATCATCCAGCACATGGAACTGGGGCAACAGCTGGGCGTGACCGGTACCCCCGCGATCTTCTTTGACGATGGCGAACTGCTACCGGGCTATGTGCCTGCAAAGCGCATGCTCTCCTATTTGAAGGCGAAACAATCCCAGTAGCAGAACGCAACGGATCGATGTCAGCTGAGAAGGGGCTTTGGCGCCCTCTTTGTATATTCGCAGCTGTGCAATAGAGATTAATATCATCGGATAGTTGCCGCTTGATGGGTGGCGCGGATCGAAACAGCCAAGTTTGGGACAGGGGGGACATGTGGAGTTAGCGGTTGTGATGCGTACTGATACGGGAGTGGTACGCCAACGCAATGAGGATGCGGTGGGAGCAGATCCTGATGCAGGCATCGTTATCCTCGCGGATGGCATGGGCGGCGCCAATGCCGGCGATGTGGCGAGCAACCTGGCGGTCAACCTGCTGCTCAACCGGCTGCTGGATACTCCCGGTGTCGCCAGTGGTCCGGTGGATTGTGATCAGTTGCGCCTGACGGTCCAGGAGGTCAACTCCGCGATCTATTCAGCGGCCCAGGAGATGCCCGAGTGCAAGGGTATGGGCACCACCCTGGTGCTGGGCATGTTTCGTGGAAACGATCTGATCTACGGCCATGTGGGTGACTCCCGTCTCTACCGTTTGCGCGGAGGGGAGCTGGAGATGCTGACCCGTGACCACTCACTGGTCGAGGAGCTGGTTGCTCAGGAGGTCTTCTCCTCCACCGAAGAGGCGCGCAGGTCAGGGGTGCCGGGCAGCGTGCTCTCACGTGCCTATGGCATCTTCCCCTATGTCGAGGTGGATCTGGAGAAGACACGCCTGGAGACGGGCGATCTCTACCTGCTCTGCACTGACGGACTGAACGGTATGCTAAGCGCGAACGAGATTCACGAATATTTGATGGCAGGCGATGAAGATCTGGAACAGACGGCCGATCAGCTGATAGAGGCCGCCTGTGAGAAGGGTGGCATGGATAATGTCTCTGTCATCCTTGTCAGAGTTTGGGACGACAAGGAGGCCGAGCTTCTGCAGCAATAGTGGGGAACCGGTGATGGAAAAACTCGTGATGATCGATAAAGGCAGGGTGTTGAAAGAGGTCGATCTCAGTGGTAAGCGGGTGATGATTGGAAGGGATCCGATGAGTGATGTCTGCCTCAATGACACCTCGGTCAGTCGCCACCACGCCGCGGTGGTGCGCATCTTCAACGAATATTTTCTGGAAGACCTGCGTAGTACCAACGGTACCAAACTCAACGGCCACGAGATCCGCAAACACTTCCTCAAGCATGGCGACCGAATCAACTTGGGCGTCTTTGAGTTTGAATTTCAGGTGGGTGAGGACAGAGCACAAGAGCCTGAGCTGGATCGAACTGTGGTGCTTCATCCGGCGGATCAACGCCGACCAGCCGCTGTGGAAAAACCAGCGCATCAAGCACTAGCGGCGCATGTGCTCTACCTGGATGGTCCTGAACGAGGCAAGCAGCAGGCGTTGCAGGATCAGTTCTTTACCATCGGCAAGCCGGGCAGCGATCTGGCGCTGATCAACCGCCGCCACCGCAACTATGTGCTGCTCAAGCTGGCTGGCGATACCCTTCCCAAAGTGAATGGCACGCTGGTGCGAGCGGGTGGTCATGAACTCCAGGATGGTGATCTGGTCGAGTTTGCCGAACACCGGCTGCGCTTCTTTGCCTCTCCAGTGAACTCGGGCGCCGCCTGACCTCAGGCGGCTGCTGCGGCTATTAACGCGGCCATCAAATATATCCGTATTCCGGCGATGCCCCTGACCGGCAAAGACGCTGTAGATCCATCCTTGGAAGCTTCACGGCAGCATCCCCGCTGCCGACACTCCGCCGGTTAGGGGTATCGCCAATCTTGGAAAGTCCGACGTTAAATTTGGCCTGTGCTACTCATCTTCGAGTCGGAAGCCGATCTTCAGGGTGACCTGCCAGTGGGCCACTTCACCATCCTGAATATGGCCGCGGCTCTCCACCACCTCAAACCAGTTCATGTTATGGATCGACTTTGCCGCACGCCTGATTGCGTTGCGTACCGCATCGTCACTGCTCTCGCTGGATGAACCAACAATCTCGATCATCTTGTAGATATGCTCACTCATCTTCTTCTCCTCTGATTGGATCAATACACGACACCTGCCGAAGCCTCACGTCTGACAGAGTGTCTTCAGTCGGTAGATTTGCTCCAGCGCCTGCCTGGGAGTGAGGTTGTCTGGGTTGATCTCCAGCAGCGCCTGTTCGACGACTGAATTCTGTGGTGTCTCATGAAACAATAGCGGCAGCTGGTTCTGCTGCTGATCGGCGTGCTGCTGGGCCGCCTGTTCCAGCTCCTCCAGGCGCTGTCGCGCGCGCTGGATTACCGCTTTCGGCACCCCCGCCAGTGCTGCCACCTGCAGTCCGTAGCTCTGATTCGCCGGCCCCTCCCTGACCGCATGCAGGAAGACGATGGAGTCGCCATGCTCCACCGCGTCGAGATGCACATTGACAATGCCGGGATACTCTTCGGGTAGGGTGGTCAGCTCGAAATAGTGGGTGGCGAACAAGGTGAAGGCGTGGATCTTGGTCGCCAGTTCTACCGCGCAGGACCAGGCCAGTGAGAGTCCGTCGAAGGTGGAGGTGCCGCGGCCGATCTCGTCCATCAGCACCAGGCTCTGGTCGGTGGCATTGTGCAGGATGTTGGCGGTCTCCTCCATCTCCACCATGAAGGTGGAGCGTCCCCCCGCCAGATCGTCAGAGGCGCCGATGCGCGAGAAGATGCGGTCGATCGGCCCGATGCGCAGCGCGCTGGCCGGCACAAAACTGCCGCAGTAGGCGAGCAGGGCGATGATCGCGATCTGCCGCATGAAGGTCGACTTGCCGCCCATGTTGGGTCCGGTGATGATGAGGATGCGGCGCTGCTCGTCCAGCTCAATGCTGTTGGCGATAAACGGCTCGCGGCTGACCTGTTCCACCACCGGGTGACGGCCATCGCTGATCTGCATGCCGGATTCGTCGCTGAGTTCAGGGCGGCAGAGGTTGAGACTCTCGGCGCGCTCCGCCAGATTGCAGAGAATATCCAGGCTGGCGAGCCCCTCGGCGCACTGCTGCAATGCAGCTAGCGACTCTGCCAGCTGTTCCAGTAGCTGCTCGTAGAGCGCCTTCTCCCGGGCCAAGGAGCGCTCGCGGGCGCTCAGCACCTGATCCTCGAACTTCTTCAACTCGGGGGTGATGAAGCGTTCCGCCCCCTTCAGGGTCTGGCGGCGGATGTAGTCCTCCGGCGCATTCTCGGATTGGCTGCGGCTGATCTCTATGTAGTAGCCGTGGACACGGTTATAGCTCACCTTGAGGCTGGCGATACCGGTGCGCTCGCGCTCCCGCGCCTCCAGGTCGAGCAGGAACTGATCCGCGTTCTGTGACAGGTTGCGCAGCTCGTCGAGCTGTTCGTCGAAGCCTGTGGCGAGCACCCCGCCGTTGCGGATCAGCATTGGTGGCTGCTCGATGATCGTCTGTGCCAACAACGCATGCTCCTCCGGATGGGTGTCGATCTGCTTGGCCAGCTCAGTCAACAATGGGCTTTGCAGCGGAGCGAGCTGTGACTGCAGCGCCGGTAGCACATCCAGGGTGTCGCGTAGTGTGGCCAGATCCCGCGGCCGGGCGCTCTTCAGGGCGACCCGGGTGAGGATGCGTTCGATATCGCCGATCTCTTTCAGGCTCTCCTGCAGCTCGAGGAAGACGCGTTGCTCGAGCAGCTCTTCGATGGCGGTGTGGCGCTGTGCCACCGCCTGCCGATTGCGTAGCGGACGGTTGATCCAGCGCCTTAACATACGACTGCCCATGGCAGTGGCAGTGCGGTCCATGATCCCCGCTAGGGTGTGTTGCGGCTGGTTGGAGAGCGAGTGATCCAGCTCCAGATTGCGCCGGGTGGCGGCGTCGATGATGATCGCATCCTCGCGTCGCTCGGTGCGCAATGAACGGATGTGGGGCAGGGCGCTACGCTGGGTCTCCGCCACGTATTGCAGCAGGCAGCCGGCGGCGGCCAGCGCCAGCGGCTGGTCGTTGCAGCCGAAGCCGCCCAGGTCGCGGGTGCCGAACTGGCGGGTCAGCAGCTGCTCGGCGGATGCCAGGTCGAAGTGCCAGGCGGGTCGGCGGGTGATGCCGCGTTTCAGGCCGAGCCGCTCGGCGATCGGGTTATCCTCTTCCAGCAGTAGCTCCACCGGGCGCAGCCGCTCCAGCTCCCCCTGCAGCGCCTCCAGGCCGCTGAACTGCTGTACGATGAAGCGGCCGCTGGCCAGATCGAGGGTCGCCAGGCCAAACTTGTCATCGACCTGGTTGAGGGCGGCCAGCAGATTCTCCTGACGCTCCTCCAGCAGTGACTCATCGGTGAGGGTGCCGGGGGTGATGATGCGCACTACCTTGCGCTCAACCGGCCCCTTACTGGCCGCCGGGTCGCCGATCTGCTCGCAGATCGCTACCGATTCTCCAAGCCGCACCAGCTTCGCCAGATAGTTCTCCGCCGCGTGGTAGGGCACCCCGGCCATCGGGATCGGTTTGCCGGCGGACTGACCGCGTTTGGTGAGGGTGATGTCGAGCAGTTGCGCGGCGCGCTCCGCGTCGTCGAAGAAGAGTTCGTAGAAGTCCCCCATGCGGTAGAACAGCAACATGCCGGGGAATTCACCCTTGATGCGCAGGTATTGCTGCATCATGGGTGTGTGTTTTGCCTTTTTTGGCCTGGTTTGTGGTGCGGAGCTGCTCTGTATTTTATCCATCGATTCCGGTGTTTGTGGGCAGTCTGGAATGTGTATGGTGGATCATACCCTCTCTCGCCTTGGCGAGAGGATGTTTGAGAGAAATCTATGCGGGAGGTGGGTGACAAAGGGGCCTGTTTGCCCCTTTCAGATTGTGCGTAACTTGTTTTGCTCGGGACTATTTCGGCGCCAGCATCTGGTCGACGATGTGCTCGCACTCGATCCAGTCGTCCATTTCGTGGCCCGCTTCGAAGTTGCGATTCTCGGCCCGGTAGTAGGCCATGGTGGCGATCATCTCGTAGCGTTCGCGGGGGCTGACCTCGGGATGGGGTGTGGTGGCTTGTTGGGGCGCTACTCTGGCCACCCTCTTTTTCCTGACCGGGCCCTTTGGGCTGGCGGCCTTGTTCGTCGCTTTCTTCTTGCTGACCTTCTTTTTCACCACCTTCTTCTTGGCCTTTTTCATTTTCTCGTCGTCTTTGCCGGATCTCTTGTTCACGTCCTTATCCCTTTATTTAGTGCTGAAATACCTCCGGCATTCTAGACAATATTGATGAAAAAACCATGGTTGATCTGGGAGCCGGAGCGTGCCGGATTATTCTTGGTGTTGCGCCAGCCGATGCTGCGCCCCCTCACACAATTTCTGGGAATTGGAAAGCAAAGTATCGTACGGTCAAGGCAGTGAAGACTGCTTCCGCGGATGGGCAGTAGCCCCATACCCCACACCATTCAGGAACCTTGTCCACAAATTTTGACATTGGGCATGGGGCTGGATGCCGGGCAGAAGTTAGTGTTCGATCACATGGCGCATCGGTTGCGGGACGGACAGCGCAGAGGATCTGCCTAGCGCAAAGTCCGCTCCAATTCATCTACAAAATGCGCGAAGTTGATAGTCCTCACAGCGCCAGATCCCCCCTCAGAAATAAGCGTGATAGCAATCACAAAGCCGCCTAAAAAGACGTTATGCCGCGTTGATCGATGCCACAAAATCCAGAGAATGTACCATTCATTCTTGTTGTTATTTAGGGAATAGAGAACAGGGATCTGGTTTTTTCTGGAGGTTGGTACTGATTGCTTGCCCGATGGTTGCGGACAAGCACCTCCCCTGCATCCCCTTGCATTAAAAATAACTGATAGCGAAACAGAATCGGGGAGTTTATCCATGTTGACCGAGAAGATCAAGCGATCGTACTACCCGTTGGCGCTCATTGCAGCGGCCCTGCTGTCAGGCTGTGTTGAGGAAGTGGTAGACAATAATACAACGACCACGGCCGCTGCCGGTGACGATACCGATCCCCCCATCATCACCCTGCTGGGCGCCAATGCCCTCACTGTCGAGGCGGGAACCGTCTACACTGATTCTGGCGCCAGCGCCAACGATGCGAAAGATGGCGATATCAGCGCCAACATCACGCAAAGCGGCGTGGTTGACACTTCCGCTCCCGGCAGTTACATCCTCACGTATAATGTTTCGGATGCCGCCGGTAATGCTGCTACCGCAGTGACTCGGAGCGTGCTGGTAGCCGATACGACCCCCCCGGCCATCAGCCTCATTGGCAGTAGCCCGCAGACCGTCACCCTCGGCGCAAGCTATAGCGATCAGGGTGCGACTGCCAACGATTCTTTCGATGGCGATATCTCGGCCAGTATCGTTGCCACAGGCAGCGTCAATACCGGTGCCGTTGGCAGCTACACTCTGACCTACAATGTTGCGGATAGCGCCGGCAACGCCGCCACCGCGATCACCCGCACGGTCAACGTGGTCGCCGTGACGCTCCCCGCAGATGTCACCCCCCCGGTCATCACCCTGACCGGCGCCAATCCCCAGACGGTCGCCCTCGGCTCCAGCTACAGTGAGCCCGGCGCGAGCGCCAACGACGACAGGGATGGTGACATCAGCGCTAACATCATGATTGGTGGCAACGTCAATACCGCCTCGATCGGCAGCTATACCCGCACCTACAATGTTTCGGACGCGGCGGGGAATGCGGCGGCCCAGGTCACCCGCACAGTGACCGTGACCGAGGCAATACCCCCGGTGATCACCCTCTCCGGCGACAACCCTCTGACCCTGGAGGCGGGGCCGGCGGCCTATAGCGATCCGGGCGCCAGCGCCAATGACAATGTGGATGGCGATGTCAGCGCCAATATTGTGATGAGTGGCACGGTCGACCGCACCACCGCCGGTAGCTACACCCTGACCTATAGCGTCTCCGACACAGCCGGTAACCCGGCTAGCGCGACGCGCACCGTGGAGGTCTCCGCCGCTACCGCCCCGGTGATCACTCTCTCCGGCGCCAACCCCCTGACCTTGGAGGCGGGGCCGGCGGCCTATAGCGATCCGGGCGCCAGCGCCAACGACAATGTGGATGGTGATGTCAGCGCCAATATTGTGATGAGTGGTACGGTCGACCGCACCACCGCCGGCAGCTACACCCTGACCTATAGCGTCTCCGACACGGCCGGTAACTCGGCTAGCGTGACGCGCACCGTGGATGTCTCCGCCGCTACCGCCCCGGTGATCAGCCTCTCCGGTGCCAATCCGATCGACTTGAAGGCGGGCGACAGCTTCAGCGACCCGGGGGCCTCCGCCAATGACAATTTCGACGGCGATGTCTCGGCCAGCATTACGGTCAGCGGCACGGTGGATAGCAATACTCCAGGCGACTACACCCTGACCTATACGGTCAGCGATGCCGCCGGCAACAGCGCCACACAGACCCGCAGGGTCAACGTGATCGAGTCAACGCCCCCGGTGATCACTCTTTCCGGCGACAACCCTCTAACCCTGGAGGCGGGGCCGGCAGCCTATAGCGATCCGGGCGCCAGCGCCAACGACAATGTGGATGGCGATGTCAGCGCCAATATTGTGATGAGTGGTACGGTCGACCGCACCACCGCCGGCAGCTACACCCTGACCTACAGTGTCTCCGATACGGCCGGTAACCCGGCCAGCGCGACGCGCACCGTGGATGTCTCCGCCGCTGCCGCCCCGGTGATCACCCTGAGCGGTGCCAATCCCTTTAGCCTGGCCGTTGGCGCCGCCTTTTCCGACCCGGGTGCCAGCGCCAACGACAATTTCGACGGCGATGTCTCGGCCAGCATCACGGTCAGCGGTGTGGTGGACAGCAATACTCCAGGCGACTACACCCTGACCTATACGGTCAGTGATGCCGCCGGCAACAGCGCCACCCAGAGCCGCACTGTTTCGGTCACCGATCAGACTGCGCCACAGATCATCCTTAATGGCGACAATCCACAGAGCGTTGAGGCAGGCTCTAGCTACAGCGATCCTGGGGCCGCCGCCAGCGACAACGTGGACGGAGATCTCTCCTCCAGCGTGGCGGTGAGCGGCAGTGTCAACGCTAGCGTGCTGGGTAGCTATATCCTTACCTACAACGTCTCGGATGCGGCCGGCAATGCCGCCACCGCGGTTACCCGCACGGTCAACGTGGTGGATCAGACCGCACCCGTCATCACCCTGCTGGGCAGCGATCCGATGAGTGTGGAGGGGGGTTCTACCTTCAGTGATCCAAGCGCCACCGCCAGTGACAGCTTTGAAGGCGATCTCAGCGCCGGCATCGTCATCAGTGGCAGTGTCGATAGCGCCGTGCTGGGCAGCTATACCCTGACCTACAACGTCTCCGACAGCACCGGCAATGCCGCCACCGCGGTGACCCGCAGGGTCAATGTAGTGGATCAGACCGCACCCGTCATCACCCTGATTGGTGCCAACCCGTTGGAGGTGGCGCTGGACGGCACCTTTAGCGACCCGGGTGCCAGTGCCAGCGACGCGGTGGATGGTGATCTCTCGACCCGCATCACTGTGGCGGGTACGGTAGACACCAGCACCCTGGGCAGCTACACCCTCACCTACAGTGTTTCCGATGCGGAGGGCAACGCTGCCACGCCAGTGCAGCGCAGCGTCTTGGTCACCGATCAGATCGCCCCGGTCATCACTCTGATCGGCGCCAATCCGCAGGTGGTGGAGGCGGGTTCGACCTATGGCGATCCCGGTGCCAGCGCCAGCGACAATGTCGACGGCGACCTTAGCGCGAGCATTAGCGTCAGCGGCAGTGTGGACACCGCGGTACCCGCCAGCTACACCCTCAGCTACGATGTCACCGACGCCGCTGGCAATGTGGCCACCACGGTGACCCGCAGTGTAGTCGTCTCCGATCAGACGGCCCCGGTCATCACCCTGAACGGGGCCAACCCGATGAGCGTGGAGGCCGGCTCCACCTTCATCGATCCGGGGGCAAGCGCCAGCGACACCCTGGACGGCGATCTCAGTGCCAGCGTGGTGGTGAGCGGCAACGTGAATACCGTGGCTCTAGGCGGTTATACCCTGAGCTATGACGTTTTAGACGCGGCTGGCAACGCCGCCATCGCAGTCACCCGCACGGTGAATGTGGTGGACACCACCGCTCCGGTGATCTCCCTCACAGGAGACAACCCGTTGGTTGTCATTGTGGACAATAGCTACACTGAGCCTGGCGCCACGGCCACGGATAATCTGGATGGCGATATCTCCGCTAGCCTGGCTATCGACAGCAGTGCCGTCGACACCGCTACCATCGGTAGCTACAGCGTGACCTACGATGTCACCGATGCTAGCGGCAATGCCGCGACTCAACTGACCCGAACGGTTCAGGTGGTGTCAAGCGCCCCGAACGCACCTACCAATGTGACCATGAGCATCGGCTTCAAACGGTTCCAGTTCAGCTGGGATGCGTCACTGGGGGCAGACCACTACCGTTTGATGGTGAACCCTGACGGCGTTTCTGGATACAGCGTGGTAGCAGGAGCCGACTCGATCACTCTCACCAGCCATACCATCGACATCCCGGTGCACCTGCACAATTGGCCCGCCGCCCGCTATATGGTGGAGGCCTGTGACGCCGCCGAGAGCGCCTGCGCCGGCTCTGCAGAGCAGACCACTGTGGCGATTGACTCGGTTGCTGCCATCGGCTATTTCAAGCCGGGCACAGCAAGCAACGATGACAACTTCGGCTACTCGGTCGCTATGAGCGCTGACGGTACCACCCTGGCGGTCGGTGCGCCGCAGATCGCCAACGGAGGAGCAGGTGCGGTCCATATCTTCTACTTCGCCGCTGGAAGTTGGAGCCTGCAACAGGTGCTTACTGCATCCAACGCTGGCTCGGGCGATCAGTTCGGTGCATCCGTCGCCCTGAACTCGGATGGCTCCACTCTGGCGGTTGGTGCAAACGCCGAGGATAGTGACGACACCGGTAGTCACTTCTCCTCCAATGGGTCGGCACCCGACTCCGGTGCGGTCTACATCTTCACTCGCTCCGGTGCCACATGGAACGAGCAGACCCGCCTTAAGGCGGCTACCACCGAGGCTGGAGATGACTTCGGCTATGCCGTGGCCCTTAGCGCGGATGGCAACACCCTGGCGGTGGGTGCCGATCTTGAGGATGGTGGCAACGATGGTATCAATACCCCGACCAACAATACCGAGACCGAGGCCGGTGCCGCCTATGTCTTTAATCGCACCGGCACTATTAATCGTTCCGAAAGTATTGGCAGTGTATACTGCTTTCCATGGCTACGATAAAAGAACAGCGTGATCAGAAAAGGAAAGATGTAGTGGAGGC
>NZ_KQ557144.1:0-36399 GCF_001443665.1 endosymbiont of Ridgeia piscesae
CTCCACTACATCTTTCCTTTTCTGATCACGCTGTTCTTTTATCGTAGCCATGGAAAGCAGTATACACTGCCAATACTTTCGGAACGATTAATATTTAGCAAGTGGATGCCTCATCCAGACGTCTTTCCAAGGGCCAAGCCCTTGGGCGTGCCTAACAGCTTCTCTCGCCATATCAAGATAGGCGTCGTCTTCTGTCCCCCCTGGGTTGATGATGAGATAGGCGTTTACACGCTGTTGTAATTCTTTTGAGACTCTTTTCTTTTCATCGATAGTGTAGTCCTTACGAAACTTGACGTACCATGCATCTGCTGTGTGTTGGCGAACACGCTCGCTGAACATGCCAAGAAAAGCAGCTCGCATACCGGAGTCTTGATCGAGGAAGAATCTGACTTTCTCTACACCATCAAACAATTCTTTCAGCAATCCAAAATGGGCATACATCGTGTAGTCGTTATGAATTTGCACGCCAAACTTAGGCAATTGAAGGCCGTCACTGACTTCCTGAATAGCTTCGATCTTGGGTCGCGTAGTGGCATCTTCATATGATTCGAGGATCATATGCTTGAGCTGAGCATTGTCCTCAAGCTTTCCCTGCACCATATGTTCTGGTACGGCGATCTCCAGAATTCGAGTTAGTTCTTCGGCGTTAAACTCAAATCCTCTGCGGCGCTGAATCTGAACAAGTTCATTGAATAACTGATCGATACGTGCATTGGCCTCTCGAAGCTTCTTTTTGTCCTTCTTTGAATTGGCAATTCTGAACGATTCATTCTGGGCCAGAGCGTAATCAAGTTCAGTCCAGACGTGCGCGGTGTCCCGGTAATCACGCGGACCTTCATACTCGCCTTTCTCTTTTGCAACCCTTTCGACTTCATCGAGCGAGGTGTCGGGGTCGTAATTGATATTTACGGGGAAGACATAGCCAGAAGTGTTATCAGCTGTTCCAATTCCAAGAAATTGTGTATTGCGACGATTCCTGTTGCTCGACCAATTAACTGTATACACCTGCCTGTCAGTACTTAGGTACAGTCGGTCAAGATCAAGGCTTTTCAGCTGTCCTTCTCGGTCGCCGATAAAGGCCATGCATTGTTCGTGAATGAAGTTGATCTTTCGGTATACGGTATCAGGAGAAACCTCAGCCATCTCAACGATCCGATTGATTGGTGTCTTGTTGACCAGCATCCGAAAGATTTGGGCGTTCTTGTGCTTTTCTCTTTGGCGGTGAGTCGAAGTCTTGGCATAAGAGAAGGTCTTGTGGCAGCGCTTGCAACGAAATCGTGGGTTGCCTGAGCTTGTCTTTCCGAATGATGCGTATTCATCCGGATAGGAAAAAACGCCTCGCTCATGATTCTTACAAGCTGGGTTCTTGCACGAAGGTTCGTTGTAGGGAAGCAGATAGGAGCCTAGGCGCTGGTATTCAGCTTGGATCGCGACGTTGCTCTTAGGGGGAAAGATCTCTCCGCAACCTTTGCACTTAAAGCCAGGTTCATTGCGCCCCAAGCCACTGATGGCGTAGTTAGGGTCTCTGTCTTTGCTTGGACCCTTGCCAGTCCGTGTACCTTGTTTTGCAGGCACACCATAGTTTTTGCAAACTGGATTCTTGCAGAAGTTAACCTGCAAACCGTCTGCTGCACGCGGCACCCTTAGCGGGGCGTCTTCATCAGGTAAAATGTCTACCGGTTGATCAACCGGGGCCATAATATGTCTCCCCGCATCGGAATCACCTCCAATACGGGGAGATTATAGAATGAATAGAGAACCCGTCAACAGATTAACCGAATGGCTCTGCCAAATGGCCGGGCTTTTTTTATCCTCTGACTTTACTCGCGCGCGCCCAGCTACACATCTGCTACCCTTTCTTCCCCAAACACAGGGCGGCTAAGCAGCACATTGAGCACAGATCACAAAAGCAACCAACGCATCCTCCGGGCGGGTGAACGCGCCGCTCACTATTTCACCGAGGGTTACTGCTGTTCCGAGGCGATCATGCTCGCCATGAGCGATGTTTATCCCAACGGCGCCAAGGCCGAGATTGCCGGCGTTGCCAGCGGATTGTGTGGTGGCATGGGCAACAAAAAAGCCACCTGCGGCGTCTTCACCGGCGGGGCGGCGGCACTCGGGCTGGTAGCGGGAAAAGCTCCGCAGAAAGGCGGCAACAAACAGATCCGGGAATTGGCCTCGCGCTACCACGAGACACTAGAACAGGAGGCCGGCGGGCAGATCTGCGAAGAGATCCTCAAGCAGATGGGCATACGTAACCTAAACAAACGCCTGTGCAGAAAACTGACCCGTCGCGGCAGCGAACTACTGGCCCAACTGATCGAACAGAGCGAGCTATCAACGCGCACCAACTCAGATAAATAAAAACCTGCCGGCAGGCAATGCTCCAAAAAAATAATTTATAGCCGTGATAAAAAAGTCTTGCTAATTTAGTATTAGCTTATATACTACTCATCCATCGAGTCACTGAGACCGACAACCTAAACAACAAGCTTTTTAACTTTACTTAACAGGCAATCAATCATGAAAAAAATCATCGCTATCGCTGCTCTGATCGCTTCCACCCAGGCCAACGCTTTCTGGGGTTTCAACGACAACAACGGCATGTTCGACGGCATGGGTGACGGAGACATGGCCTTCAACATGAGCTTCTCCGGTAACGCTCGCGGCAACGCCAACAACAGCTACCGTGGTTACGGCTACAACGCTCCCTACGGTTACGGCTACGCCCCCTACTACGCACCTGTCGCTCCGATGGCTCCGACTGCACAGCCTGAAGCTGCAAAATAAGATCGGGGCTCCTCCCTCCTGATCGAAAGGGCGCTCATTGCGAGCGCCCTTTTTTATTGCCTCAAGCCCATCACCAAGCTACACGCTTTTTCACGTCCGCTTCACTGAGTGAATCCGAACGTCTTGAGCACCAAGGGCCGTTCAGTTCGATCTTTTAACGAACTTGGTCAGAATGACGATCTGCTGTCCATTCACACGCCCCTCAATCTGCTCCGGATTATCCGCCACCAGCGAGATACCACGCACAGCCGTGCCGCGCTTGGCGGTAAAGTTCGCCCCTTTTACGTTCAGATCCTTGATCAGGGTTACCGTGTCACCCACCTCCAGCAGCGCGCCGTTGCTATCGAGATGTCTGACGTCAGACTCGTCGTTCTCACCTTCACCCGTCGCCTGCGCCCAGGCCAGGGTCTCCTCATCCAGATAGAGCATATCGAGCAGCTCCTGGGGCCAGCCCTCACCGCTCAGGCGGGCCAGCATCCGCCAGGCCATCACTTGCACTGCCGGCACCTGGCTCCACATGCTGTCGTTCAGACAACGCCAGTGATGCACATCGACCCTATCCGGGTTTTCGATCTGTTCACTACAGCTGTTGCAGATCAGCACACACTCATCGACACCACCAGTTGAGGTAGGCGGCACGGCATAGACCTCCAGCCCCTCCGTTGCGCCACACAATTCACATTTCGATTCGCTACGCGCGTGTAATGCCTTCTCTGTACTCATCTATTTCGACCGTTCAAAAGGAAAAACCCATTATGCCAAAAGGACGCGGAGCTGGCTGGAATGACCTTGAATGCCTGTCAGGGGACAATGCGGTTCAGTCTTCGCCAAGCGTCTGGTCGATCAGTTCGATCCAATGCTGCACCGGCTGTTCAGAGGCGGAGCCGAGATGGAGCTGACACCCCACGTTGGCGGTGACGACCCGCTCGGGATCATCGCCGCAGAGTGCCGCCAGCTTGTTATCACGCAGACGTCTGCTCATCTCCGGCTGGAGGATTGAATAGGTGCCTGCCGAGCCGCAGCAGAGGTAGCTATCCTTTGTGGTCGCCAGATCGACACCAAGACGGGTCAGAATCCCCTCCACCACGCCAGGTAGCTGCTGGGCGTGCTGCAGGGTACAGGGGCAATGCACTGCCACCTTACCTGGATCGACCTGCAGCTTGAGTAGCGTGAGATCCTCAGCCTGCACCACCTCGCTCAGATCCTTTGCCAGCGCAGCAACCCGTACTGCCCGCTCCGCATAGTGCGGATCGTTGGCCAGCAGCCCACCATACTCCTTGATCATCGCACCGCAGCCAGAGGCGGAGATGACGATCGCCTCAGCGCCTGCCTCGATCTGCGGCCACCAGGCGTCAATATTGCTGCGCACCTGGTCAAGGCTGTCCCGGTGGGCACCCAGATGGTAGTCGACCGCGCCGCAGCAACCCGCCGCTGGCGTCGCAACCAGCGAGATGCCGAGCCGGTCGAGCACCCGGGCGGCGGCGGCATTGGTATTTGGTGTCGTCACCGACTGGACGCACCCCTCCAGCAGCAGCATGCGGCGCGGATGGCGTAGCGCAGGACGAAGTCCGGCAGACTGTTTGACTGGCACCTGCCGCTGCAGCCCGACGGGCAGTAGCGGAAGCAGCCACTGGGCGGGGCGCAGCAGAGCGGCAAACCGTTTCGGATAGGGCAACACTCTACGCAACCCCCAGCGCTTCAGGCGATCAATCACACCACGTCCGACCCGCTTTTCGGTGATCTCCCTGCCGATCTCCAGCAGCCGCCCATAGCGCACCCCGGAGGGACAGGTGGTTTCACAGGCACGACAGGTGAGGCAGCGGTCGAGGTGAAGCAGGGTGCATTCACTGACCGGCTCCCCCTCCAGCAGCTGTTTGATCAGATAGATACGCCCGCGCGGGCTATCCAGCTCATCCCCCAGTAGTTGATAGGTGGGACAGGTGGCGGTGCAGAAACCGCAGTGGACGCAGGCACGCAGGATCTGCTCTGCCTCCTGACCCTCAGGGGTTGCCAAAAAGGTGCTAAGAAGAGATGTCTGCATCAGAGTTCCCGGTAGAACCGGCCGGGGTTGAAGATGCCTTGAGGATCGAAACCCCGCTTCAGATGACGCTGGAGCTGCATCACCGCCGGAGGCAGTGGATGGAATACCTCGCCACTGCGATCACCGCCACGGAACAGACTGGCGTGGCCTCCAGCCTGACTCGCCATCTGTCGAATCGACACGGCATCCGCATCAACGCGCAGCCAGCGCTGCGCCCCACCCCAGTCGATCAACTGCTTGCCGGGAAACGCCAGAGGCGGTGCGGCAGACGGCAGGGAGAGGCGCCACAGCGGCAGCGTCGACTGGAAGAAGCCGTAACGCTGCTCGCGCATCTGGGTCCAGAAATCGACGCCCTCAAGCCACTCCCCACCAAGCCGATCAGCGCCAGCGCGCACCGCTGCCGGTGCGCCGGAGAGACGCAGATAGAGCTGCAATCCATCATGGCAAGCGGCGCTGATCGGCAGCGGCTGAGCCACCCACTGGTTCATCAGTCGGATCGCCTGCTGCGGTGTCTGCTCCTGCACCAGGGTGATCTCCTGTTCTGGACGCGGCAGCACCCTGAGGCTGACATCGAGGATCAGTCCGAGAGTGCCCATGGCACCGCACATCAGCCTCGAGATGTCGTAACCAGCAACATTTTTCATTACCTCGCCGCCAAAACGCAGCCGCTCACCCTGGCCGTTGATGATGCGAGTGCCGAGCACAAAGTCACGGGCCGCCCCGGCGAAGGGACGACGCGGCCCGGAGAGACCACAGGCGATGGTGCCGCCGAGGGTGGCGGTCTCGCCAAAGCGGGGCGGCTCGAAGCCGAGCATCTGCTCCTGCTCCGCCAGCGCCGCCTCGAGCTCGACCAGCGGAGTGCCGGCGCGGGCGGTAACCACCAACTCCTTCGGCTCATAGTTGATAATACCGCTGTGGCCACTGATCTCCAGCGGGGTACCGCTCGGCTCACGACCATAGAAGCGCTTGCTGCCACCGCCGCGCAGCTCCAGCGGAGTGCCGTTCGCAATCGCCTCGCGCACCGCCTGCACCAACGTTTGAGTCAGATCGCACATCTCACCCCCCCGCGCCGGCCCGGGGCAGTCAGGGTGTCGCTGCCGAGGCTCTTGTATTCGGAGCAGTGGCGTGGCTGGGGGATCGCCTTGCCGGGATTGAGCAGCCCATCGGGGTCGAAAGCACGCTTCACGGCGCGGAACTGCTCCAGCTCCGCCGGGCTGAACTGCACGCACATCTGATGCAGTTTCTCGTGACCCACCCCGTGCTCGCCGGTGATGGTGCCGCCGACCCGCACGCTCAATTCGAGGATTTCAGCCCCCAGATCCTCTGCCCGTTTGAGCTCGCCGGGCTGGTTGGCATCGAATAGGATCAACGGGTGCAGATTACCGTCGCCGGCGTGGAAGACGTTGGCCACCGCTAAACCGTAGTGTTCGGAGAGGCGGCTGATGCCAGTCAGCACCTCCGCCAGGCGTTTACGCGGCACAGTGCCGTCCATGCAATAGTAGTCGGGGGAGAGTCGTCCCACCGCCGGGAAGGCCGACTTGCGCCCCTTCCAGAAGAGCTGCCGTTCCGCCTCATCACGGGCAGTGCGCACCTCGGTTGCCCCGGCTTGCAGCAACAGATCATGGACCAGTTTGAGATGCACCGAGACCTCTTCGTTGTTCCCATCCAGCTCGCAGAGCAGGATCGCCACTGCATCTTTTGGATAACCGGCATGGGCGAACACCTCGGCAGCACGGATCGCCAGGCCATCCATCATCTCCAATCCGGCCGGGATGATACCGGCGGCGATGATCTCCCCCACCGCATCGGCGGCCAGGGCCAGATCGTCGAAGGCGGCCAGCAGCACCTGGGCCCGCTCGGGGGCCGGTAGCAACTTCACCACCACCTCCACGACGATACCGAGCATCCCCTCGGAACCGTTCAGCAGCGCCAACAGATCGTATCCGGGAGTGTCGAGCGCGCCACTGCCAAGAGTGATCAGCTCACCCTCGGCGGTGACCAGCTTCAACTCCAGGATATTGTGTACGGTGAGACCGTACTTCAGGCAGTGGACCCCGCCGGAGTTCTCCGCCACATTGCCGCCGATGGTACAGGCGATCTGCGATGAGGGATCGGGGGCATAGTAGAGGCCGTGCGGGGCAACCGCCTGGGAGATCGCCAGGTTCCGCACCCCCGGCTCGACCCGTGCGGTACGTGCCAGCGGGTCGATCTCAAGGATTCGGTTGAACTTCGCCAACCCCAGCAACACCCCGTCAGCCAGTGGCAATGCCCCACCGGAGAGCCCAGTGGCGGCACCCCGCACCACCACAGGCACCCGCTGTTGGTGACACAATCGCACCACCTGTTGCAGCTGCTCCAGCGTCTCCGGCAGCACCACCAGCAACGGCATCTGCCGGTAGGTGGGCAAGCCGTCGCACTCATAGGGATGCAGCGCCTCGGGCTCATGGATTAGCGCCTCGGCGGGCAGCAACGTCTTCAGTGCAGCCAGCAACTGCGCCTTTTTTTGTTCTCTCTGTTCAGCACTCATCGCACATTGCTGTCACTCTTCCTGGGGACTCGTATTAGGTCGGGCTGCGCCCGACATTAGCCTTGGTTTCAATCAATGACACCAAGCGGCCACGGGCCACCCTAAAGCCCAACCCATAATAAATGAGTGATAAGGATACCGTTTTGCCCTTACAGAGCGGGAGCACAACACCCCAACAGTTCTCAGGGTCTTATCCCTCCCTGCCACCTCGGGCGCCTCCCCTCACCGGCACAGCTATAACCTTTTATTTAACCTATGATCACAAAAAATTAGTTCAGCTTATGGTTGTGATTGGCTATGCTGCCAACCATCCGACAGCGAACAGAGACCGCACTGGAGTCATCATGAGCGCCAATACCGATCAGTATCTCATTACCGAAGAACCCTACTACCAGCCCCAGGGGGACGAGGTCGCCCTCTATCAGGCGGCTTACGAGGAACGCCTGCCAGTGATGGTGAAAGGCCCCACCGGCTGCGGCAAGTCCCGCTTTATCGAGCACATGGCCTGGAAGTTGGGCAGGCCGCTGATCACTGTCGCCTGTAACGAGGACATGACCGCCTCCGACCTGGTCGGCCGCTACCTGCTCGACGCCGACGGCACCCGCTGGCTCGACGGCCCGCTCACAGTGGCCGCCCGCATCGGCGCCATCTGCTATCTGGATGAGGTGGTTGAGGCGCGCCAGGACACCACCGTGGTGATCCATCCCCTCACCGACCACCGCCGCACCCTGCCGCTCGACAAGAAGGGCGAGGTAGTCACCGCCCACCCCGACTTTCAGCTGGTGATCTCATACAACCCCGGCTATCAGTCGCTGATGAAAGACCTCAAGCAGTCCACCAAGCAGCGCTTCTCCGCCCTCGACTTCGACTACGCCCCGGCCTCGCTGGAAGTCGGCATAGTGACCAAGGAGACCGGCATCGATGAAGCGACCGCAGGCAAGCTGGTGAAGATCGGTGAGACCGCCCGCAACCTGAAGGGCCACGGCCTCGATGAGGGTATCTCCACCCGTCTGCTGGTCTACGCCGCCCAGCTGATCAAGCGCGGCATCGAGCCGATCGCCGCCTGCCGCATGACCCTGGTGCGTCCGATCACCGACGACGCCGACATCGTCGCCACCCTGGACCATGCTATCGACGCGGTCTTCGGCTGATTTTCTATTCAAGAAACGAATGAAAATATAGCCACGCATTAATGCACATCACCGCAAATAGAACGCGAATAAACCATTTATTTTCCCGTTTGCGAAAATTTGCGGTAATTAGCGTCTATTCGCGCCTTAATCAAGCCCAGATGGTGGGGGTAATGAACGCATGAGCATCAGCGAAGTCGAACTTAAAGATTACCGCGATCAACTCGGCTGCGGCTTCGAGCAGCTGGACCCGGTCTTCGGTGACTGCATGGAGGAGGCCCAAGCCCTGCTGAGTCCGGAAGGGGTCGATGCCTACCTGGAAGGCGCTTCGATGGCCTGTAAGATCGGCCGCGGCGTGGAACCGGTGATCGTGTTCTTGGAGGAGATGCCCCAGGTCGCCGCCAGGGTTGGCGAGGCGGTGCTGCCGCTGATCTCCCAGACCGTCTGGAAGATATCTCGCACTCCCAACGGCAAGTCGATCCTGCCATTTCTGCAGGTGTTGCCAGAGGCGAGCCGCCGCCTCGGCAGCCGAGAACTACTGACCAGTTTTATCGAACTGCTGCTCGACACAATGAACCGCACCACCGGTTCGATCCACGGTTTCCACACCACCATCCCCAGCCCTTCGCTGCCCGACCTGCTGAAAAAGATCCCCTATCTGCTCAGCCAGCTCTCCTTCGAGGGGCTACACAACTGGATCGACTACGGGGTACGCAACTACACCAGCCATCCACAGCGCCAGATCGACTACTTCAGCCTGCAGTCCGCCGACAGCCGTGCCATTCTGCAGCGGGAGCGTCACGGCACCCTGTTCTACGACAACGAGCGCAAGCTTGACTACTACATGAAGGCGCTGTGGGAGCGCAAGGCCCAGCTCGTCCCCTACTCCGAGGGCTTCGACGAACTGCGCAAACCGATGCCCTACTACGACCCGCTGGGCATTCGCGTCCCCGACGTCTATGACGACCTCAACGGCGTCAGCGGCATCAACCGCTATCGCGCCCTGCTCGCCCACGTCGCCGCCCACCAGACTTGGACCCGCCAGGTGGTGGCCGACAACTACAGTCCGTTCCAGCGCATCGCCATCGAGATGTTTGAAGACTCGCGGGTGGAGTATCTGGCGATGCGGCGCTACCCCGGACTGCGCCGATTCTGGCAGGCGCTGCATCCGAAACCGATCGAGGACGACTGCGAGCCGGAGAAGGAGTCCTGCATCCGCCACCGTCTGGCAATGTTCTCCTACGCCCTACTCGACCCCGACCACGGCTATCAGAACCCCGACCTGCTAGCGTTCGTGCAGCGCTTCCACGAGATCATGGCCCAAGGCGAATCGAGCACCAAGGAGATCGCCGGCCTGGCCATCTCCTACATCGCCCGCACCCGTCGCCAGGCCGATCTCACCGCCAACGTCTACTTCACCGACACCGAGGTCAGCTACCGCGACGACAACCGCCACATGTGGATCTTCATCGAAGAGGGCGATGAGGAGGAGATGTTCGACGCCGAGTCGAAGCGCAAGCAGTCCGAGGAAGAACTGGAGGGTCTGCCACCCCGCCACTACCCGGAGTGGGACTACAAGAGCAAGACCTACAATCCAGACTATGTCAGCCTCTACGAGAGCCTGCACTCCGGTGGTGCTGCCACCGAGATCGACGCCCTGCTGGAGAAACACAAAAGCCTGGCCAAGCAGCTGAAGCGCCTGCTCGACCTGCTCAAGCCCCAGCAGTACGTGCGCATCCGCTATCAGGAGGAGGGCTCAGAACTCGACCTCGACGTGGCGATCCGCTCCCTGATCGACTTCAAGGGCGGCGCCCAGCCCGACACCCGCATCAACATGAGCCACCGCCACGACGGTCGCGACCTAGCGGTGATGCTGTTGATCGATCTCTCCGAATCGGTGGACCAGATCCCCGCCGGCTGCGACCAGTCGATCCTGGCGCTGAGCAAGGAGGCAGTGACCCTGCTCGGCTGGGCCATCGAACAGCTCGGCGACGCCTTCGCCATCGCCGGCTTCTCCTCCAACACCCGCCACGAGGTGCGCTACCAGCACATCAAGGGCTACGGTGAAAAGTGGGACGAGCAGGTCAAGGGCCGCTTGGCCGCCATGCAGGCGGGCTGGTCGACCCGCATGGGTGCAGCGATCCGCCACGCCAGCCACTACCTGGCGGCGCGCAAGGCCGACAAAAAACTGATGCTGGTGCTCACCGACGGCGAGCCTTCCGACATCGATGTGCAGGACGACCGCCAACTCATCGAGGATACCCGCAAAGCGGTGCAGGAAGCCGACCGGGAGGGGATCTACACCTACTGCATCAACCTCGACCCCAAGGCCGACGAGTATGTGAAAGACATCTTCGGCAACCAGTACACCGTCATCGACCACGTCGACCGGCTGCCCGAACAACTGCCCAAGCTGTTCATGGCGCTGACCAAATAGATTCTGCGTAGCCACTCCCGACGGAACATTCACCGAATCGCCTTTGTCCACCCTCCCCCGTAGCAGCGCCGCTGGCGGTACTGCTACAAACGGAGTGCTGATTTCATACGGCAATCGCCCCGGAGTGTGTATAATCGGCGGCTTTCCATTTCAGAAGTCGACCTTCAGGTCAAGCTGTCGCATGCAACACGAAACAGACGATCTACGCATCATTGCGATCAAGGAGCTGAGCACACCGGCTCAGGTCCACGAAGAGCTGCCGATCACCGAAACCGCCGCCGAGACCGCCTTTGCGGCGCGCCAGGCGATCCACAAAATCCTGCACGATGAAGACGACCGCCTGCTGGTGGTGGTCGGCCCCTGTTCAGTGCACGACCCGGCCGCAGCGGTGGATTACGCCCGGCGCCTGCAGCCACTGCGCGAAGAGCTGAAGGATGATCTAGAGATCGTGATGCGGGTCTACTTCGAAAAGCCCCGCACCACCGTGGGCTGGAAGGGACTGATCAACGATCCGACCCTGGACGATCGTTTCGAGATCAACACCGGGCTGCGCCTGGCGCGCAAGCTGCTGCTGGAGATCAACGAGATGGGGATCCCGGCGGGCACCGAGTACCTCGATCTGATCAGCCCGCAATATCTTGCCGACCTGATCAGCTGGGGCGCGATCGGCGCGCGCACTACCGAGAGCCAGGCCCACCGCGAACTCGCCTCCGGCCTCTCCTGCCCGGTTGGTTTCAAGAATGCCACCAACGGCAGCATGAAGGTGGCACTGGATGCGATCCGCTCCTCGTCACGACCGCACCACTTCCTGTCAGTTACCAAAGACGGGCGCTCCGCAATTTTCTCCACCAAGGGCAACGAAGACTGTCACGTGATCCTGCGCGGTGGCAGCCGTCCCAACTACGACTCGGAGAGCATCAATATCGCCTCCGACGAGATGGAGGCGGCCGGCCTGAAGCCACGCATGATGGTCGACTTCAGCCATGCCAACAGCCGCAAACAGCATGAGCGTCAACTGTTGGTAGGACGCGACGTAGCGAGCCAGATCAGCCGTGGCGACAGCCGTATCATGGGCGCAATGATCGAGAGTTTTCTGGTCGGCGGCCGGCAGGAGCGGGACAGCACCCGCGAGCTGACCTATGGTCAAAGCATTACCGACGCCTGCATCAGCTGGGACGAGAGTGAACCGTTGTTGCGGGAACTCGCCGCAGCGGTGCAACAGCGGAGGCAAGTCGTGAAGAGGGTCTGAGAAAAGCGGCTGGAGTCGGGGGACAATAGGCCTATAATCAGAACAGACCCCTTCCGTTGCGATCAGCACGCAAGATTGGCTGGCTCCAAGCGTAACAGTAACCTCGGCCAAGCTCCGTGTTACAGGGAAGGTATTAACCATAGGATCCCTTAAGAATGCCTGACCAAGCGATCGAGATGTTGATCGTATCGAATGCGATGTCTGAAGCGGAGAGCTACCTCTCCGCCCTGCGCAATGCAGGTATGGCCGTTCATCTGACACGTATCGATCAGGATACCAAGGCCTTCCGCAAGACCATCGACTCCGACACACCCTTCGACCTGCTACTGCTGACCACCGGGGGCGGCAGTCCCGATATCGACGTTGCCATCGGCATGATCAAAGAGGCATCGCGCGAACTTCCGCTGATCGTCCTGCAAGATGTAGAGTCCTCTGAGTCAAGGGCCACCCTGCTGGCCCAGGGCGCACGGGACGTGGTGAACCGTAAGGATACCGAGCACCTGACACTGGTGGTGCAGCGGGAGTTCGACAGCCTCACAATAGGTCGCCAACTGCAGACGCTTCGGCAACAGTTGAAGGAGACCGAGGCACGCTGTGAAACCCTGACAGCCAATTCACGCGACGCCATCGCCTACATCTATGAAGGCATGCACGTCAAAGCCAACTCTGCTTACCTGGAGATGTTCGGCCAGCTCGGAGAGGAAGAGATCGAGGGCATGCCGATTCTCGACATGATCGCCCCCGCCAACATCAAGAAGTTCAAAAAGCTGCTGCGCCAGCTCTCCAGCGACGCCCACCTCTCAACCAAGCTGGAGTTCAACTGCCTACACGGCGACGGCACAACATTCAATGCCCTGCTCGAGTTTTCACCGGCCAGCATCGATGGCGAACCCTGCACCCAGCTACTGATCCGCGACCAAACCAACAGCAAAGAGCTGGAAGAGAAGCTGCGCCTGCTCACCACCCAGGACCTGCAGACCGGACTGAGCAACCGCCAACACTTCATGGACCTGCTCGAAGAGACCGCGCGCCACTTCGCACAGGAAGAGGCCGCGCAGACCCTGCTCTACATCACCCTCGACAATTACCAGGATATCCGCAGCAAGGTCGGCATCGCCTCCTGTGACCAGATCCTCGGCGAGGCCGCCGAGATTCTCCGAGAGAACATCAACCAGGGCGACTTGCTCGCCCGCTTTGGCGACCACACCTTCACCCTGCTAACCCAGGAAACCGATCCGCAAAAGATAGAGGCCCTCTCGCGGCAGATCTGCCAAGCGATCAAGACCCACAAGTTTCAAGGCAGTGAGCACTACTCAGGCCCCACCAGCAGCATCGGCATCGCCTACGCCTCCCCGGAGATCAGCGGCGGGCACGATTTCCTCAATGTCGCCTACCACGCCTGTGAACAGGCCCGGTTGAATGGCGGCAACCAGTTCTACTCGGTCGAAACCCCGGCGGAAGATGATCTGGATGATGACCTGAACGGTAACGAGGCAGACCTCAGTCACCTGATCGAATATGCCCTGAGCAACGACCAGTTCCGCCTGGTCTATCAGCCCATCGTCAGCCTGCAGGGCGACACCCGCGAGAACTATGCGGTACTGATCCGCCTGCTGGACCAGAATGGCGAGGAGATCCAGCCCAACTACTTCCTGAAACAAGCTGAGGAGATGGGCAAACTGCCGGAGGTGGATCGTTGGGTGATACGCAATGCAATTGCAGAACTGGCACGACAGCGTCGCCAGGGGCACAAGATCAACTTTTTCATCAACATCTCCGGCGTCACCCTCGCTGACGACACCCTGTTGCTGTGGATCTGCGACTGTCTGCGTGAGTTCGAGGCGAAAGGCCCTTGGGTGGTGTTTCAGATTAAAGACGAGGAGGCCCGCGCCCATCTCGCCCAGGTGCAGAAACTGAGTGAGGGGTTGCAGAAGATCAAGTGCCAGCTCTCCATTGACCACTTTGGTCTGGCGCCAAAACCGGAGATGCTACTGCGCAACCTGCCCGTCAACTATATCCAGTTCGATCCGATGTTTGTTCATAACATCGCCAGCGACCAGAAAAAACAGGACTCGCTCAACGAGGTCAACAAGCTCGGCCAGCAGTTTGATATCAAGACCGTGGCCACCGGAGTGGAGGATGCCAACAGCCTAGCGGTGCTCTGGTCGATCGGTGTCAACTACATCCGCGGCTACTTCCTGCAGGAACCTGATCAGTCAATCAACTACGACTTCTCCTCCCACTAAGGAGCCTCTGAATAAGTCTTGGCTGCACAGATTGCTGATGAAAATGCGCTGATTGGAGGCGCAAATCGCACGTAAAGCTACCACTCCCTGCTCACGCACCTCCCCTACATCCCTGTAAAGGATAGTCAGCTATTGCGAAGGTTTGCAACGAAAAAGCAGCGTATTTTGGCAGCACGATGTAGGTCCATGACTTATTCAGAGGCTCCCTAACAAAAAAACCCGCGATCCTTCCGGAAGCGGGGCTCTTCTGTGCACTGCAGACAACCATTCACCAGGGCATAAAGGAGTTCCAGAAGGTCATGGGCCGGGCGGCATCGTTGATGCTGTAGTTCATCGAGCGCATGTCACGCTGCATATTGTAGGTGCTCGATGTCATTGACTTCATCGACTCATCCATCGAGTCCATGCTGGTCAGTATCGGCTCCAGGGTGCGGACGTCCTCAGCCATCGAGTCGATACTCACCGTCATAGTGCGTACATTGGCCGATAATTGTCCGACACTGTCACTCATCGACTGCACATTGCTGGCAATGATACTCATGTTGGAATCAACACTGAGCGCCAGAAAATGCACATCCTTGGCCAGACTGAAGATCAGATAGAAGCCGTAGGCGGCCAGCAGGATGAAGGCGAACAGCGATGGATAGACGATCAGCTCCCAGCGGCGGGCGCTGGTCTCAAAGGCCATCGAGAGACGATCCATCGAGTAGCGGGGATCCGGTCCGGCAACCACCTCGCTGCCCGCCTGCTGCTGCGGACTGGTCGCTGTATCCTGCTTAGCTTCTGATTCAGCCATACAACTCTTCTATCGACACATTAAGGGAACGATATTTTAGCATAACTGCCAAGCGCCTCGACAACCCTCGTCTGAAATCTGCCAACCAAGCGACGCTAGCCGGATTTCCCAGCAGGATAAGTTGCCATCGGCGAGCCTCAGTATCCCAGCTCGATCAGCGAATTCAACGGTGCTGGGCGACCAACTGCATAGCCCTGGGCAAAATCAACCTGCAGGTTCTGCAACGCGATCATTAGCGCCTCGCTCTCCACATATTCCGCAATCACCTTCTTGCCCATCATCTGCGCAATCTCAGTGATCCCCTTGACCATCGCCCGGCTCGACTCATCATCCAGCAGATCCTTCACAAACACCCCGTCGATCTTGACATAGTCGACCTTCAGTTCTTTCAGATAGGAGAAAGAGGAGTAGCCCGAGCCAAAGTCATCCAGCAGGAACTTGCAGCCTGTCTGTTTAATTTCATCGATGACCCGATTGGCCGCTTCGATGTCTTTCACCAACGCGGTCTCGGTGATCTCGAACCCGATTCGGTCAAGCGGGCATGAAGCCTTCATCAGGCGATCTTTGACAAACCCCATGAAGTTGGCATCGGAGAGTGATTGTCCAGACAGATTGACGCTGAACAGCCCCACCCTGTCGACTCTTTCGGCATACTTCTCGTACCAATCGAAGAAGCTGTTGACCACCCAGCGGTCCACTGAGCGGATCCGGTTGAACTCCTCGGCCGCCTTGATGAAACTCACCGGGTTCTGTAGATCACCGTTCTCATCTTTGATCCTGAGCAGGATTTCGTAGTGGTCCTGCTCCCCTTCGGCGAGAAACAACGGACTAATCAACTGACAGTAGAGCTGCAGGCGATCGCCCTCCAGTGCCTCCTCGATCAGCGGCACCGAACGGGTCAGCTCCCGGTGGCGTTCAATTTTACGCCTCGATGCCTGGTAGACTCGCGAGCAGTTCTGGCCCTCGCTCTTGGCCAGCGAGCAAGCGTAACCCGCCTCTGCCATCAGCTCTTCAGGGGAACCACTAGTATCGTCGATGACGACGATGCCGAGGCTGGCGGTGATATTGATTGAATGCCCATTCCAGCTGAACTTGAAGTTTTCGATCGCCCGCCGCTGGGTCTCGGCCACCTGAAAGCCCTTTTCCACGGTACTCTGTGGCAGCAGGATAGTGAATTCGTTATCGCCAGTGCGCGCCAACTGTGCATCCCCCGACAGATAGGTACGGAAGATCCCCGACACCTTCCGCAGCAGATGATCCCCGCCCTCGATACCGCACACCTCATTGGCGATACGAAACTTGTCCAAATCAAGCAGAATCAGGCTGTGGTGGCTGCCCTCATCCCGGGCCAACTGTAGCATGGATTTCAGTTCACGCATCAGGGCGCGTCGATTCATCAGGCCGGTCAGGCGATCCTGATCGCTCTCTTGGCGCAGCTGTTCGAAGCTCTTCTCCAGGGCGCTGCGCACCGCCCGCTCCACCAGCGGTAACTCCTTGTCTTCAAGCAGCGCATAGAGCCCCTGTTGCAGCCCCTGCCCAAGCCTGACCGCATTGGTCTCCAGCGATTTGACACCGCTGCCGTCAACAAACACCAACCACTCACCATCGGAGCTCTTCCAGGCCAGGTTCATCAGGCGCGCCTGCCCCTTCTGCCGATGCTCGGTCAGCCAGTCATCCAACTCCATCTGGTAGACTTGATTGAGCCAGAGATCATGCTCGCCCTGCCTATCAGACCTTGCCGTCTGGTCTCGGCTCTCCGGCAGCAGTGAATCGAGATAGATCTCATCCATCTGCTCACTACTCTGCGAGAGCTGCTGCTGCACCGCCGTGTTGCCGTTCAGCGCATGTTCAATCTGCTGGATCAGTTCCGCCGCCTTCTCCTGGAATACCGGATATACACTGAACCCCTTGTGCAGCACCAGAACGATATCCTCCGCCACGGCCGGTTCAATCGCTGGCAACTCCTTGCCATCGACAAACAACTTTGACAACACATCGAGCATGCGCAGATAGACCCGCCAGGCATTGCTATCCTCCCCCTGGGCCGTCAGGGTCTGCACCAGAAGCTCTGCCCAGCCGTTGATCAACAGACGGTCGAGCAGATTTGAGATCGACTGGTTGCCAAACTTCCCCTCCAGCAGCCGCCGCACACTCCGTTGCGCCTCCAGCTGCGCCGCATCCTCACGGCAGCTGCGCACCGCCAGATCACGATTACCTTCAAATGCCCGCCGTCGCTCATCGAGTAACGACTGGATGCGCTGGTGCAACTGCGGGGTCTCGAGGATATCCCCCTTCAGGGCGGCCTCACCGATCTCTCTAAATTGTGCATCGATCTTCTCCGCCCCCGGTCGCCCCTGGGCCAGCATCCCACTATAGAGGGAGAGCTCGCCAATCACATCGAGCAACCGGCGTGACGGATGCGCAGGATCATCGATCACCTGCGGATTTTCCAGTGCCTGCTTCAGGAACGGCAGCCGCAGCCGGTGGACCAGATCGAGCATCGCAGGGCCGATGACCCAATCCTCCTCGATCGAAGCAAACAATTTTTCTGTTGCCTCCACCCTACCCAGCACCTCGGGTTCGATCACCACCTCCGGCCCCCAACCCTGGGCGACATGGTTGCGGATCTGCTCACCCAGGCTCAGATAGTGGCTGTAGGGAATCCGATCGAGCAGCTGCATGACCTCCTGCTGACCCACCCGCGGCGCATCCTGCGCCGGACTTGCACCAGCGATTGTCTGCTTTTGACGCCCCACCATGGAGGAGAGTCGAGCAAACAGGGTGCGCCTTTGCCGCTTTCCGGCCGATGGCTGTTTGCGGACCTCGCCAGGTGTGGGGGAATTACTCTCCGGGTTGCAGCTCTGTGTTTCGATGCCGGTCGCCTTGATCAGCCCGATCCACTCAGCAAACAGCCCCGAAAACTCATCGATCAGGGCGAAGCGGATCGCCTCATAGACGATCCGTTTGGCCATCAACCCACCCCCCAGCTGTTCGAGCTGGGTTTTCATCGTCCAGAGCACAAAATAGGGTGACAGGGGGTTGGTCTCAGGATTGATCCGCTGGCGCAGCAGGCAGGCCAGGCCGCGCTCCAGCTGGACTCCTTCGGCAGCCAGATCCACATCCGCCATGCGCGACACTCGCACCACCTCGATCCACTCGTCGAAGTCATCCCGCGCCACCAACGCCATCTCATCCGACTGCTCTGCCGGAGAGCGGACGACAGCGCTATCCGGCACCGATTTCAGCGTCTCAAAGGCCCTCTCCAACTGCTTGAGAAAACCCTGGCTAAGCGACTCGTGATGCCGTTGGATGGCATGCAGCGCATCCAGCAACTCCCGTTCCGCCTCACTGTCGGCGACTGCCTCGCTGGCGTTCTGCAAGTCTCGCTCAACCCGTGTGAGGAAAGCGGGAAACTTGTTACTGAAGTAGTCTCGGGTGAGAGACGCACCACGCTGCAGGGTGCGAATCAGCTTGTGCGCAGGCAGACTGGGGATATCTGGAGAGCCACCAGTCTGCCCAGTTGGCGTCTCCCGCTGCTTTTTGATCGAGGTGAGGTAGCTGAGCAACTCCGGCTCATCCATCAAAAACGAGACACCAAAACCGGAGCGCGACAGAAAGGCCACCTTGGCGCCAACCGAAAAGGGATGAAAACCGTTGCTGCTGGTATCGATCTTGATCTGGATGCGATCGAGGCTCTCTGCCGATTTGTGAGCGCAACAGCCCTCCCGCCAGAGGCCCTTACCCTTGCACTGGATATAGAGCCCACACTGGGAGTAATTCAGAATAGTGCAATCAAACTGCTGGCCACCGGAAAAGCTGACAATCGCCGGATGAACCAGATCGACTCGTGGGTATTGCCTACGTTCCATCGCTCCCCCTTATACACCGCATCAGCAAGATGCTCACTCTCAATTTATAGAGGAAACGGTAATAGAAAGGGAAGCTATAAAACGGATTCTCTTGGGTTTTTTCGCCAGAAACTGCGTTGGCTCAGAAAAAAGCCAGTTGCCTCACACCTCATCCAGGCAACAGCGACCACGAATAACGAACAGGAATCCCATGGTGCGATGTCTCGGCTTGAGGCACCGCACCATGGGAACAGTTCGACCATCAGCTCACAAGCGCTGTAAAACTCTAACCAGCAACTGACCATCTACAGGATTGAGCTGATGTGAGGTGGGCTGGGTGATCTGCTCTGCTCTACCCGCCAGGGCCGCCACGCTGTTCATATCCTGACTGAAAGCGGGCACCAGCTCGTCGCCCAAACCTACCGGCCCCGGACGGATGATCGAGATGTAAGCCATCTCGGGATGTGGCTGGACGTTCAACCAGTACAGCAGACTGCCTGGCCGCGCCGGGGCCAGATCGATCAGCACGCCCCGGGAGTCTCGCACCAGGTCGTAGATATCACCGACCATGAACGACTTCATCCAACTCAGTGGAAACGGATCATCGGTCTCATCCAACGCCTGCACCGCCCGCATCGTACCCAGATGAGGCGCAGCGATGGTGATCAGCGCCTTCGCTTGAGGCGCCCGCCCCTGCACCAGCGCCAGGCGCGCCACCACCCCGCCGGCGGAGTGGCCGATCAGGACCATAGGCTCACCAGGGTATCTCGCCGCCAGCAGCGCCAGCTCCCGCGCCAACAGCTCCGCCTGCAGCGCCAACGGCGCCAGGGAGGGCAGATCCACTGCATATTGCAGATCACCCTTTGCAGGCCCGACGGCACCATAGATCCCTTCAGGCCTGACAACTCCACCCGGTTGCCAGCCATGCTGCGCCAGCACCGCGCTCACGCCGCTGCGCTGCCAGGAGGCGGCACTGCCCAGATAGCCATGCACCAACACCAGTAAATCCGCGTTGACCGGAATGCTCTGCAGCCCCAGCAACATCAGGGTAAAGATCTGAATCAGTCGTCTCATTGTCTTTCTCCTTCGATCAGTAACAGCTGAGCCGCCTCAGGCCATGCTCTGGTAGTAGAGATTCTGTGGGTGCTGCGCCTCGGTAAAGAAGTGGTAGCGCTCTAGGATCAGCCCCAGGTACTGCACCACAAAAGCCGCCAGCGGCAGGGTCGCCGACTCTATTGCATAGGAGAGCACGATCAGCACCACCGGCATCACAAACACCATCAACAGAAAGGCGTAGCGAATCACCTTCAGGGTCGCCGGCGACTTGCCGTGGAAAAACTCCCGGGTATTGAAAGAGCCACCCATAAAGCCTTGGGATTGTTGCTTCAGATTGGAGTGATGCACGCCGATGCCCGACTGCAGATCGACCTTGCACTTTAAGCGACCATTGCGATAGAGACTGGCACTGCGGCTAATCGCCCCCAGCAGGGTGGCAATCACCGCCCAGGTGGCATAGAAACCGACCAGCGCGGTTCCCTCATAGGCAGAGAAGGCCGCCGCCAACATGAAGCCCGAACCCAATCCGAGAAACAGGAAGTTAGCCACCGTCAGCGGATGGTGCCAGGCCTTGATGAACTTGAGGCTGGCATAGATCATTGCGGTACAGAGGAACAGCGCAAAAGTAACCAGGGTGCCAAGCGCGCCGATAATCAGCGAGAGATCCAGCGGCAGGGCGCCGGAGATCACAAACAGCGGCGTGGTCCACTCGAACCAGTGCACCAGGCCATAGAGAAAGACCATCCCCATCACCGCTGGCAACACAATCACCTCGCGGGAGAGCCAGGAGGTGCGCCACTGGGTTGCCGCCCGCCAGGCCCGCGCCGGGCGCCCCAGATGAAAGATCGAGGCGATCAATCCGGCGATCAGCAGCACCAACGCCACCAGACTGCCCAGCGCATAGAACTGGCTGCTCTGGGCCGGCAGCAGATTGGCCAGGGCGTAGAGCTGGCCGGTGTAGAGCGCCAGGAACAGCCCCTGACCGACACCGATCAGGGTAGTCAAAAATATCACTGAAAATGCGGGATGCATCTGTTTCTCCGAAGAATCTCAATCACTGTTGATGGCCGTGGGAGCAGAGCCCCGCCGCGAAATTGCCACCGATCGCGGCGGGGCGTCGCTCCCACCACCCAGCAGGATCACCAGGCCACGTCGTCCACCGTATCCACAATATCCGGCAGCTTCGGCAACTCCTCCTTGTTGAGCGGATTGTCGGCGCGCACCAGCTCATCCTCGTGGATCTGGATGCGGGTCTTGCGCCGCGGTAGATAGTGGTTCGCGGGCTTGGTGCCCCACTCCGGCTGCAACGCATAACCACCCTGCTCACGGATCGCCACCGAGACCTCTGACTGCGGATCGTGCACATCGCCGAACAGCCGTGCGCTGGTCGGGCAGGCCAGCACACAGGCCGGCTGACGCTCCGCCTCGGGGATCGACATATCGGTGATACGGTCGATGCAGAGGGTACACTTCTTCATCACCCGCTCCTTCTCGTCGAACTCGCGCACCCCGTAGGGACAGGCCCAGGAGCAATATTTGCAGCCGATGCACTTGTCGTAGTCGACCAGCACCACGCCGTTGTCCTCACGTTTGTAGGAGGCGCCAGTGGGGCAGACCGGCACACAGGGCGGATCTTCACAATGCAGGCAGGACTTGGGGAAGTGGTAGGTCTCCGTATTCGGAAACTCCCCCGCCTCATAGGTCTGCACCCGGTTGAAGAAGGTGCCGGTAGGATCGGCATCGTAGGGACGCTGGTCGGTCATCGGACCGGCCCAACCGGAGCTGTTCCACTCCTTGCAACTGGTCACGCAGGCGTGGCAGCCGACGCAGACGTTGAGGTCGATGACGAGCGCGAGTTGTGTCATGGTTAATTTCTCTGTTTCTGCAGGAGCGCAGCTCCTACGAATCAATCCTGGATCTTGGCCTTGCAGCGAAACGCGCCCGCGACAAACGCCTGCCACTTGCCTCGCTTCGGATCCTGCCCCGGAACCCGCTTCTGCGGCTTGAACTGGGGCGAGGTGACTGCCGGCTCGTCCAGTCCGGCCGGATAAACCTTGACCTTGACGTCGAACCAGGCGGCCTGCCCCGTGACCGGATCGGAGTTGGAAATATGCTTGCCTGATTCACAGGGCGGCAGCTCCTCGCTGATCAGATGGTTGAGCAGGAAGCCCTTCTGCGACTCGTTGGCCTTGGGCGACAGCCCCCAGGCCCCGGCGGCCTTGCCGATGGCGTTCCAGGTCCAGACCGTGCCCGGCTCCACCGCCTCGGAAAAGCGCGCCATGCAGCGCACCTTGTTGGTGGGCGACTCGACCCAGATCCAATCGCCGTCATCAAAACCCTGAGCCTTACCCAGCAGCGGATTGACGAACAGATAGTTATGGGTGTGGATCTGCCGCAGCCAGGCGTTCTGACTGTCCCAGGAGTGGTACATCGCCATCGGCCGCTGGGTCAGCGCGTTGAGCGGGAACTCATGGTTGTCCACCAGCTTCTGCTCCAGCGGCGCGGTGAAGAACGGCAGCGGATCGAAGTGCTCCTCGACCCGCTTGCGCAAGCGCTCGGGAGGCTGCCTGCCCGGCCACTTGCCCTGGGCCGCAAGGCGAAACCGCTGCAGCACTTCGGAGTAGAGGTGCAGGGTGATTGGCTCAGCGTAGCGGGTCATGCCGTGGGCGCGCGCCCACTCTAGGTAGCCACGATTCCAGTTACGCATGTACTGGTAAGATCTGGGCAGCTTGTAGTGGTAGTGGCAGTCGTTCTTCTGATACATCTCCCACTGCCGCGGGTTGGGCTCACCCTTGAGAAACTTCTCACCCCCCTTACCACGCCAGCCGGCGAGGAAACCAATCCCGGAGCCCGGCGAGGTCTCGTAGTTGGTGATGAAGTCGGGGTAGTCGCGATACTTGCGCGAGCCATCCTGTTTGACGAAGGCGGGCAGACCCAGCCGCGAACCCAGCTCGATCAGCACCTCCTGGAAGGGCCTGCAGTCGCCCTTCGGCGGCACCACCGGGATACGCACCGAGTCGACCGGACCGTCGAACTCGGAGATCGGCCGATCCAGCATCGACATCGCATCATGGCGCTCCAGATAGCTGGTATCGGGCAGCACCAGATCGGCAAACGCCACCGTCTCCGACTGAAAAGCGTCGGCAACGATCAGGAACGGGATCTTATACTCACCGTTCTCGTCCTTGTCGGTGAGCATCTCGCGCACGTTCTCAGTGTTCATCGAGCTGTTCCAGGCCATGTTGGCCATGAACAACAGCAGGGTGTCGATCTTGTAGGGGTCGCCGCGCCAGGCGTTGGTGATGGCATTGTGCATCAGGCCATGCACCGAGAGCGGATACTCCCAGGAGAAGGCCTTGTCGAGGCGCACCGCCTCACCCGCCTCATCCACGAACAGATCATCCGGCTTGCCCGGCCAGCCCAGCGGCATACCGTCCAGCGGGGTGTTAGGCTGCACCCCTTCCGGCCCGTTGGGCGGCTTCGGGCAGGGCGGAATCGGCCGCGGGAACGGCGCCTTGTGGCGGAAACCACCGGGTCGATCGATAGTGCCCAGAATTGTCATCAGGATGCCCAGCGCACGGATCGACTGAAAGCCGTTGGAGTGGGCCGCCATGCCGCGCATCGCATGGAACGAGACCGGGTTACCGGTCACCGAGTTGTGGTCGTTGCCCCAGGCATCGGTCCAGGCGATCGGCAGCTCGATCTTCTGGTCGCGGGCCACCACGCCCATCTCGTGAGCCAGTCGCGTGATGGTCTCGGCGGGGATGCCGGTGATGCCCGCGGCCCACTCCGGCGTGTACTGCTCGACCCGCTCCTTGAGCAGCTGGAAGGCGGGTTTCACCGGAGTACCATCCTCCAGCCGGAACTCGCCGAGCAGGCGCGGATCGGAGCCGGGAGTCTGGGTAGAGATCTCACGATCCAGCTCGCGATCCCACCAGAGCTTGTTCTCGGGATCGAAGCAGCCCTCCTCGATGTGCATCTCGAAACGTTTGAACAGGCCGTGGTCGTCGCGGCTCTCATCATCCACCACCAGCTCCGCAGAGTTGGTGTATTTGATCAGGAAGTCGCGGTCGTAGAGGCCCTGCTTGATCAGCTCATTGATGATGGCGAGGATCAACGCGCCGTCGGTGCCGGGCTTGATCGGCACCCACTCGTCGGCGATCGCCGAATAGCCGGTGCGGATCGGGTTGATCGAAATGAAACGGCCACCGCGCCGCTTGAACTTGGCCAGCTCGATCTTCATCGGGTTGGAGTGATGATCCTCCGCGGTGCCGATCATGATGAAGAGCTTGGAGCGCTCCAGGTCGGGCCCACCGAACTCCCAGAAGGAACCACCGATGGTGTAGATCAGCCCAGCCGCCATGTTGACCGAGCAGAAGCCGCCGTGGGCCGCATAGTTCGGCGTGCCGAACTGCTTGGCGAACATGCCAGTGAGTGCCTGCATCTGATCGCGGCCGGTGAACAAGGCGAACTTCTTCGGATCCTCGGCACGGATCTTCGAGAGACGCTGCTCAATGATCTCGAAGGCATGCTCCCAGGAGATCTCCTCGAAATCCGAGTTGCCACGTTTCGACCCCGCCTTACGCAACAGCGGCTTGGAGAGGCGCGCCGGCGAGTACTGCTTCATGATCCCCGAGGCGCCCTTGGCGCAGATCACCCCCTTGTTGAGCGGATGCTTAGGGTTGCCCTCGATGTGGCGCACCTCACCATCGCGCAAGGTCACCCGAATGCCGCAGCGGCAGGCGCACATGTAGCAGGTGGTTTCTTTGACTTCGACGCGTCCCTCATCCTGGTCGGAATGCGTAGTGGGATCCTGCATGGCGAAGGCCCTACTTTAGAGTATTAACGATCAGTAATTTTGAAGCCTTCTATATTAGTCTTAACTAATTCTTATTGCCAGACAGAAGGGAAATGTCGGCGGTAGCCCGTAGGCTAGGTTGAGTGAAACGAAACCCAGCATGGATCTTCGACACCCCCGGGACGATTGCATTCGTGCCCCTCCGCACGCATTCCCATGTTGGGGCTTCGGAAGAGGGTATTGGGGGATAGGAATACGTAGGGTATGCGCGGCGCAGCCATGCACACCAATGGTTGAAGAACCGACAACCCAACGATGGTCACTCCTACCGTTGCTGATGTGCACCGCTTGCGGCGCAAGCCCTACACACTCTTCATGTTCCAGGTTCTCCCCTTCATACCGCAAGAGTGCGACGCGTCTCACATTTTCTTGGGAAGAAGACGACTGAATCTCCCGCCCCAACCATCAAGACATAAAGGTACATATCTTAGCACCTTTGGCTCGGACGCAATCTAATCTCAGATACTCTGCGGAGGGATGCGGGGGTATTAAACAAAATGCACCAGATAGAACGGGGAGTCTCAATTCATGTCTAACCATGCCTTTTCATCCAACCATTCATGGCGCCTTGGCGGGTCACCGCCACACATCGCAACAGGGATCATGCTGTTATTCGTCATGCTGTTCAGCCTGTTTCTCCCTTCGCTGTCGGCCCATGCCGCGCCTACCAACCTACTGAGCAATCCAGGATTCGAGAACCAGCCCCTCGATAGCAGCTGGTCGGTATTCGCTGGAGAGGGGGTGCTGAGCAGCGCCTCCACTGTCCACGATGGCAGCGCTAGCGCCCGGGTGAGTAACCGGGGGGCATTCTATGGGGGGTCGCACAGGATATCCGCGGGCGGTTGGTCCCTGGCGTCACCTACGATGTCTCGGCCTGGGTCCGACTCGCCGACCCGGCGGTCTTCGATATCAGCAACAGCGCCCATGTCGATGACTACAAATTCCGCCTCAACATCAAGCAGAGCGACAACAGAGGCACCCAATATATCGCCATCGACGACAGCAGTTTTGAAGACCCCAACGACTGGGTCCGGCTGTTTGGCCAGTTCAAGTACCAACCCAACGGCACGGTCAACAGCCTGACTTTCTACGTCCACGGCCCGGCCCCCGGCATCGACATCCTAGTCGATGACGTGGCCATCTATGGCCCTGTCGACTATCAAACCACCCCCCATACCACCGCCGACTTCGTGCGCGCCGCCGGCCGCCAGCTGGTGGTGGGCGCCGATGCGACTCCGATCCGCCTGATGGGGGTCAACTTCAACGCCTACGGCGAAGAGGACGAAGCGGCCGAGTCGGTCTACAACAGCAACAATTACGACGCCGCAGACTACCGGCGGGTAGCGGAGATGGGCCTCACTGTGGTCCGCCTGGACCTCTGGTGGAAACTGTTTGAGGACGAAAATAACCCCTATACCTACAAGCAGGAGGGTTGGGACTGGCTGAACAAGAACATCGTCTGGGCCCGAGAGGCCGGGGTCCGGCTGATCCTCGACATGCACGGCCTCCATGGCGGCTTCCAGGGCCCCGGCTACGACGGCGACTTCTGGAGCAACAGCGACTACATGGCCCGCACCAAGGCCCTGTGGGGCGAGATCGCCAGCCGCTACAAAGATGAGACGGTGATCGCCGCCTACGACCTGTTCAACGAACCGGCGCCACCCACCCAGGCAGAGCTGACCGACTACACCCAACAACTGGTCGATACGGTGCGCGGCGTGGAGAGCAACCACCTGCTGATCGTCGAGATGAACTACGGCGATGAGGAGGGCACCCCGTTCCTGATCGACGACCCGGCCGGCAACGTGATGTACGACTTCCACCAGTACAACCCCTGGCGCTACAGCGCCACCCTGGGCTTACCACTACGGCTATGGGGACTATGGCATCCCCTACCCTTCAGAAGACGCCTACTTCCAGCCCTACAGTAACGACAAGGTCGACGAGGGGCTGAGTGAGAACACGCCGAGCCCGGCCGGCAACAGCGACTGGAGCTGGTACCAGGGGGCCCTGGTCAGCCCGCCCAACGGCAACGTCTGGGGCGCTGTGCCGGTGCTGGTCTCCGACGGCAACAGCGGCAGCGTCCAGTTCGACGACTTCATCGTCGAGGAGTATGACGCCGACGGCAACTTCGTCCGCCGCATCCACAATATCGACCCCGACCCCAAGCCCTGGGACTGGTGGATGCTCTACGAGACCCGCGACTCCGAGGCGACCCCCTTCGTCTCCTACACAGCCGACTGGGGCAGCACCGGACTGGGGGGCAGCGCTAGCCGGAGCACCTCCGGCAACGCGCATCTGGGCAGCGAGGCCCTCACCATCAGCGGCGCCAGCGGCAAATACGGGCTGAGCAACGAGAAGCTCAAGTTCGCCATCAAACAGGGCCACCAGTACCGCATCAGCGGCTGGATCAAGGGCAGCGGCGTAACCGGCAACGGCGCCAACCTGGCCCTGCGCTGGTACGGTTTCAAGTCCTGGGACACTCCCAAGCCCTTCACCAGGGCGACCCTGGAGCAGGACTTCTTCGACATCGACAACCTGCAGTTCTTCATCGGTGCCAACGTGCCTGTCAACATCGGCGATGTTTGGCACCACGGTGGCCAACTTCCGCAACGGCCGGGGCGGCCTCGCCTGGGTCAACGACATGCTGGACATCATGGATAAGTACCAGCTCAACGCCCAGTACTTCCACTACCACAGCGCTCCCTGGGGGATCTACTCCAACGTCTTCGGCTTCCCCCGCGAGAGCCACCTCAACCAGCCCCTGGCCGACCTCTTCGCCAGCCGCGGCTACCGCAACAACAGTGGCGGTAGCTCCGTCAGCGGACGCTTCTCGGTGGATGGCTGGGGCGTGGACTACTGGCGCAACCATCCGATCGATACCCCAAGCACCAGCCATGACCGGGCGGTCATCGTCATCCACGGCACCAACCACAACGCGGACGACTACTACAACTACATCGTCAAGGCAGCCGCCAGCGAAGATATACTGGGCCAGACCCTCATCCTGGCGCCCAGATTCCAGACTGCGGCCGACGCACCGGAGGCAGATGCACTCTACTGGAGCAACGCTGGATGGAAGAAAGGTTACAAATCGGAAAACGGCGGTGGCATCTCCTCCTTTCGGGTCATCGACGAACTGCTGGGCAGGACCAGCGACAACTTCCCCAATATCGCCCGGATCACCATCGTCGGCCACTCGGCGGGGGGGGCAGTTCGTGCAACGCTATGCCGCCCTCAACGAGGAAGAACCGCTGTTGCGCTCGGACATCGAGGTCCGCTATGTGGTGGCCAACCCTGGATCATACCTCTACCTGACCGGCAACCGCCCCTTCAGCACCGACGGTTGTGATGGCTACGACAACTACAAGTACGGCATGGCCAGCCTGCCGGAGAGTCTGAGCTACACCGGCCTCGACAGGGGCGCCATCCAGGCGCAACTCGTCTCACGGCCGCTTTACCTGCTGCTCGGCGTCCAGGACAACGACCCGAACAGCAGCAACCTCGACCACTCCTGCAAGGCCGACGCCCAGGGACTCGATCGCCTCCAGCGCGGCAGCCTCTACTTCAGCCAGGTAAAAACCTTCGATCCAGACGCGAATCACACCAAGATTGAGATCGCAGGGGTTGGCCATGACGCCGAGGCGATATTTAACGCCACCGATGGACGACGGGTGATCCTGCATACCCAGGTCAACCAGCCGCCGGCGCTGTTCCATCTGAGTGTCGCCAACGGCAGCGGCGGGGGCGACTATACCAAGGGCGAGCAGATCAGCGTCAGCACCGATCCGGCCCCGGCCGGCGAGGTGTTCGACGGCTGGAGCGGCGACACCGGCTATCTGGCCGATCCCGCCCAGGCCACCACCCGGCTGCGCCTGTCGGGTGGCATGCAGCAGATCGACGCCGAAGTGGAGATGGATGAGATGAGCGACCCCGACACCACCAACAACAGCACCAGCGTCGAGCTGGAGCTGCCCTCCGGGGCCGACATGCGGGTGCAGCTCAAGCGGATCTATCCCCGCAACCCGAAGGTCGGACGCATGGTGGTCTACCGGGTCCGTAGCTTCAATGACGGGCCTGAGACCGCCAGGGGGGCGTCGATGACCTTCTACCTGCCGGACGATGTGGAGCTGGTCTCCCACTCCAGCGGCTGCGGGCCGACCCCCTGGCCCGGCGAGGTCCGCTGCGACTTCGGCGACCTAAAGAAGAACCGGCGGCGCACCCGCTACATCCGCTTCCGGCCGCCGGAGCCAGGGGAGATGGGGGTCAGCGCCGAGGTTGAATCAGGGCTGGACGACCCCGATACCGACAACAATCAGGCAAGCGGCAGCTTCAATGTGAAATAGTTGCCAACCAGGCCGCAGGGATGCGGCCGACTTATCCGACAGGGCCACCCGGCACACCGCCGCCTGACCCTTTTCTGATCCGACTTAAATACCCCCAGCCCGTCGCCCGGATGCAGCACAGCGGAATCTGGGAGGCGCGTCTAACCTGGCCAATGATAATTAAGTGTGACTTGACTCCCGCTATCCTTGCGGGATAGACGAATGAATCGACTCAAACGTTAAGATACGAAGATGCATAAACTTAGAACCTTTACCCATGACCCAGCCAGTCTCTGTTTTTGAACGCAGCTCCGCTCCCCTCTACCATCAGATGGCCAACGTGATTCGGCGGCGCATTGAGTCACAGGAGTGGCCGCCGGGTTTTCGCCTGCCGAATTTGGATGAATTGGCCAGTAGTTTCGATGTGGCACGGGTCACCGCCCGCCAGGCAATCAGTCTGCTGGAGAAGGAGGGACTGATCTGGCGACGTCAGGGGCGGGGAACATTCGTCACCGAAGATCGGGGGGAGCGCCGCTGGCTCAATCTTCGACTCGACTGGCAAGAGCTGGTCAGCATGATCGACAGCACTCAGATGCAAATGTTGATTACCGATCAGCGACAACTACCGCTACATTTGCAGGTCGAGCAGGGCGCCGCCCCCGGCTACCGTTATATGCGGCGGGTTCACAGCAAGAACGGCTCACCCTATGCGGTGATCGATATCTATCTCGATCAGCGCATCTATGCCCGGGATCCGCAGGGTTTTGAAACTACCACCGTACTCTCACTGCTCGATCAGATGCCCGATATCCAGATCCGTTCGGCACGTCAGGTGGTAACTCTGGGCACCGCCGAGATGGACATCGCCGAGCACCTGCAGATCGGCGTCGACGCGCCGGTCGCCAATCTGCACCGAACCGTCTTGGATGCCAACAACACCTTGATCTACGTAGCCGAAGTGGTCTATCGGGGCGATCTGATCAAACTCGACATCAACCTGCTTGCAGACGAGAGATAACGGACGGCCTGTAATCGATGAAAATCACCTCATATCGACTGGCCGGGCTGTTATGTTTCTGCCTGATGCTCGCGGACGAGGTCTTTGCCACTGACTATCCGCAGCGGGCAATCACATTGATCGTGCCCTACAGCCCGGGCGGCGCCTCTGATCTTGCCGCCCGCACCCTGGCCGTCAGCGCTAGACACTATGTTGAGCAGCCGATCACGGTGATCAACCGCAGTGGCGGTGGCGGCCTGAGTGGCGCGAATGCGGTGCATAACAGCCCGGCGGATGGCTATACCCTGTTGTTGGCGCGGATTGGCTCCAATTTGATCCTGCCCACCCTTCACCCCAACCCGCCCTATCAGTGGGACAGCTTTCAGTTTATCGGGCTGCTGGAGCGTAACCCGCTGGTCTATGTGGTACGTGCAGACTCACCTATCGACTCCCTCGACACCCTACTCGCATCAATAAAGCAGCGCCGGCAACCGCTCAGCTACGCCACCGCAGGGGTCTACAGCCTGCTCAACATCAGCGTGCAGATGTTGTTGCAGACAGCGAAGATCCCGCTGGAAAAGACGGTGATGCTGCCCTATCGCGGTGGCGGCGGCGCGATGAATGCGCTGCTGGGCAGCCAGGTCGAGCTACTCGGCATCAATCTCTCCACCGTGATCGAGCAGATCCGCGCCGGCCAGCTGCACGCGCTGGCGGTGACCACTCCACAACGCATCAACGCCCTGCCAGAAACGCCGACAGTCAGAGAGGCGGGGTTTCCGGAGTTGGAGAACCTCACGGGCTGGAGCGGGCTGTGGGCACCAAAACCGCTCCCCCAGGTGGTCAGCGACTACTGGCACGCGGTACTACAGAGGCTAGCCAAAGACCCTGAATGGCAAACGCTCACCCGACAGCGTGGCTCGATTCCAGATATCCGTACCCCGCAACAGACCCACGCCTTTGTGGCGGCCCAATATCGGCAACTGCAACAGCTCAGCAAGGGTGGTAAGGGACTATGAAGCCCCCCCTGTTCACTGCGATCCGCCCCTATCTGGCAGCCATGACTGCAATTTTCTTGGCGCTGACGCTGCTGCTGTACGGGATTCCGGCGCAGATCGCACTACCAGCCGAGGCCGTCGCCAGCGCCGCTGGACCCGACACCTGGCCCAGGATGGCGGCCCTGCTGCTGTTGCTGGCGGGCATCGCCGATCTGATCCTGACACCCGATGCGACCCCGCAACCAGCGCCTGGCAGCTGTTCATCCGGATCAAAGGTGGTGATGCTTGGTGGCCTGATGGCGCTCTATCCCTGGCTGTTTGAGCAGGCCGGATTTCTCGCCGCCTCGGTCACCACGCTGGTGGTGCTGGCCCTGCTCTGCGGCGAACAGAGGCCATCACGCCTGCTACGCTTGCTCGCGCTGCCCGCCCTGCTCTATCTGCTCGGCAGCTGGCTCGGCCTGCCGATGCAGGCGACCATCCCAGGCGGCGGCTGATGCTGGAACTGCTGCCTCAGATGAGCGACCTGCTGGCCCTGGCGCTGGGCATCCTGCTCGACGTGGTGATCGGCGCCATCCCGGGGCTGACCGCGGCACTCGCCGTCACCCTGGCGCTGCCGTTCAGCTTCCAGATGGGCCCGGTCAGCGCGATCCTGCTCCTGGTCGGCATCTATAAGGGGGCAATCTATGGCGGCTCGATCCCGGCGATCCTGTTCAACACACCAGGCACCCCCGCGGCCGTCTGCAGCGCCCTGGATGGTTACCCGCTGACCCCGCCAGGGGCAGAGCCGCAAGGCGCTACAGATGGCGCTGTTTGCCTCCTGCAGCACCGATCTGTTGTCGAACCTGGTGCTGATCCTGGGTGCCGGAGTCGTAGCGGGGCTGGCACTGCATCTGGGACCGGCCGAACTTTGCGCCCTGGCGCTCTTTTCGTTGGCGGTGATCGTGCTGGTTGCCACCCGTTCGCCAAGCCGCGGTCTGATCAGTCTCGCCCTCGGGCTGCTGCTTGCGACAATCGGCCAAGACCTCTTCTCGGCAACCGATCGTCTCGCCTTCGGCCAGCCAGAGCTGCTGCCCGGCATCAACCTGATCCCGCTGATGGTCGGCCTATTTATGCTGCCAGAGGCGTTTCAGCGGATCATCGCCGGACGCCCGGCAAGCGCCCCAGCGAGTGCCCCCAGGCAGCGGCTGGAGGAGCTGACCCGGCAGGAGTACCGCGCTGCCCTTGGCAACATCACCCAGGGTGGCTTGGTCGGGGTGGTGCTGGGAATCATCCCCGGCATCGGCGCCGCTCCGGCCGCCTTCCTCTCCTACAGCCTGGCGCGCCAGCGCAGCCCACAGCCGCAGCAGTTTGGCAAAGGATCGCTGCACGGCCTGGCCGCCGCCGAGGCAGGCAACAGCGGCGTCTGCGGCGTCTGCGGCGTCTGCGGCGTCTGCGGCGTCTGCGGCGCCACCCTAATCCCGCTGATGGGGCTGGGCATCCCCGGCGATGTGATCAGCGCAGTCATCCTCGGCGCCTTTACCCTGCATGGTCTGCCGCCTGGCCCACAGCTGTTCACCCAACACCAGGCCGAGCTGGCGCCACTGTTCTGGGGGCTGATCCTCTCCACCCCATTGCTGTTGCTGTTCGGCCTGGTCGCGATTCGTGGCTTCAGCCGTCTCAGCCTGCTGCCCGAGTGGGCGCTCTACCCGGCGATCGTCACCACCGCGCTGTTTGGCGTCTACAGCCTGCAGGCCTCGGTCTTTGATATCCAGCTGGCCCTGATCACCGGTCTTGCCGGCCTAACGATGCGCCAGATCGATCTACCCACCACGCCCCTACTGATCGCCTTCATTCTCGGCCCGCTGATCGAAGAGAACCTGCGGCGGGCGCTGCTGCTCTCCCAGGGCATGCTCGAGATCTTTATCCACTCCCCCTTTGTCTGGGGCTGTGTGGCAGCCACCCTATTGCTTTGTTTTTGGTTGGCAATCCAGCATCACCCCTGGCTGGGGAAACGCCCTGCCATGCATTCCGGCGATCAACCGGGAAGCGCGGCAGAAAAAAACAAACTGTGTAGAAAAAGGAAAAGAACCATGGGACCAAGGAAAAGCCTATCCCCTTGATCGCGCCCGCATCCGTCTCGCCCCCGGCAGCCGTGACATGCCCAACATTCATATGGGCATGATGATCAACGGCGAAATCGCGAACAACAGATATATCGACGGTGATGAGAGCAGTTACAACGGCGGCGCCCTGCCCGACCGCTGGACCCGCCTGTTCGGTACCTATCAGGCAGACTTCCAGCCCGGCAACCAGGCCCAGCTCCAACACCACCCCCTATGACAAATCTCCGGAGTTCTTCACCCAGGATCTGCGCAACGAGTTTCCACCGGAGTTTTTCGACGAGGCAACCGGGCAGTTCACCATGCCAATAAACACCGGCGAATATGGCATCGAGGTGGAATCGGAGTTGGATGACCCCGATCAGAGTAACGACGAGACGAGCAAACATTTCCGCGTGAGATAGTTGCCAACCAGGCCGCAAGGACGCGGCCGTCTTATCTCTAGAGTCAGGCGCAATGTCCTTTGGTTATTGCGCACTACGCGGACCAGAAGAGTACCCATTGATGCGAGACCATCTCATGCAGTACTCATTAAACGCCATCCGAACCAGCAGCAATTGCGCTTGATCAAGGCAGACCACACCCACTCATGCAGGATATTGAGGGGTATCCTCACCATCCAAGCAGAACGATGGATGTCGCAATAACCGCTGACCCTGCGCAGACGCGCCGCACTAACGACGCTCCTACCCTGCCCACAGCCAGCAGGGTGCCGGGAGGCTGGCCCATCTGGGTTGGCATTTTCTCTGAGATGAGCGAGTTTGCGATGATGTTCATCATCTACTTCATCGCCAAGGCGCACTACCCAGAGCTGTTTAACGATGGCCCGACAAGACTCAACACCCTGGCAGGCGTACTCAACACCCTGGTCCTGCTCACCAGCAGCTACTGCGTCGCCAAGTCGATGCAGGCTATCAGGCGGGACGACAGCACAGCCTGTGTGCGCTGGCTATGGCTGGCCATCCTAGCCGGAGCCGCCTATCTGCTGATCAAGAGCTGGGAATACCACTGGAATGAAAGCGTGGGTATCACAAAGGATACCAACACCTTCTTTACCGTCTACTACTACACCACCTTCAATCACATGCTGCATGTCGGCTGGGGCAGCGCTGCGGTGCTATGGGCGATCATGGGCATCAAACGCGGTAGCTTCACTGCGCAGAATCACGGTGGATTGGAAGCGGTTGCCTGTTACTGGCACATGATCGATCTTGCCTGGATCGTCATTTTTCCACTGCTCTATGTCTTGCGCTAACGGGATACATCATGCTCAGCAACAAGAACATCAACTTTGTCTGGATACAGCTGATGCTGCTGACACTGCTCAGTGCCTTTATCGCAGAGACCGCCGATATCAGCTTGGCGGTGATCATCATCGTCGCAGTGACCATCGGCTACAAGGGACGCATGATCGTGGATCACTTCATGGAACTGATCAATGCCAACCAATATATCCGCACTACGATGAGACTCTACTTCTATGTTATCCCCCTGATGATCGTCCTGGCCTACCTATTTCCTGATGCACTGGTTCGTATGACAACGCTGCAGTAGCAGAAAGCATCCGTCGCGATTTATGCGGTGAAGAGTGAAGCGCATCCTACGGCGCAACAACCTACCATGCACCACAACCTCCCTAGACATTCTCCTTTACCAAGCTCATCCTAAAGCCGACTTTCCAACGCACAATTGCGACAATTGAGGTTAGAGTAAAAACAGCAGTCTTTACTCTAATCCCTAATATCTTTTTCCCAGGATTCCAGATGGAGACAAAGCTAATTTAACAGCACATGCAGGGCGCAATAACACAGCGTATTACGCCGAATGGGGCTGTCGTCGGGTGCGGTGAGAAACGAAACGCATTGTCCCCTACAATTTCTTGGGATCAAAACAAAATCCCTTCTTTATACGTCAGTCGCGAAAGAGCCTGATTATGAATACGATGTTTCCACAGGAGCCTTCCCTCCATTTTTTCGATCCCCTCGCGGAGTTATTGGGTGCTGGGGACGGTCACTTCACCTACACCTTCGATGATGCAGTCAAACTGTCCGGCCACGCCTGCCCCACGGTGGCGGGAGCCTTTCTCATGGTGGTGCACGCCATGGATGCGCTGTATGGGTCGGAGACACCCCAGCGCGGCGATATCCTGATCAGAATCCAGGGCGCTCAGGATCAGGGGGTGCTGGGCCCTATAAGCCAGGTCTTTACCTTGCTGACCGGAGCGGCCCCGGAGAATGGTTTTCAGGGTCTGGGAGGGCAACATGCGCGCAACGGCCTGTTGCGCTTCGAGCCTGCTTATGGCGATGCCGCAGGGCCTTTTACCTTTGAGCGCGGGGATACCGGGAAGCGCGTCACGGTAAGCTATGACCCCTCTTGCATCCCTCCCCGGCCGGAGATGGGCGCCCATCTGCAACAGATTCTTCAGGGCAGTGCTGAAGCGGAGACAAAGGAGGCGTTTCGCTCGGCCTGGCGGGAGCGCGTGCTGAATATCCTTGCAGACGGAGGACAGAGCACGGTCGCTGTGACAGTCACCCGTGAACCAACATAGCCCCGCTTCCCTCTATCGTTCAGAAAAACAGGCATGCCGAAAATGGAAATAGGGGACAGACTAGAATGGCACTAAGTTAAGCCTGTTTGAAACAATTGGGGTCATAGAACAATTGGGTCAGAGTAAAGACTGCTGTTTTTACTCTGACCCCTAATATCCCACCCAGACATCGTGGACAAATTTTAGCGAATACGGTCGAAGTAGCGGGCACGATAGAGCAAACGTTTTTTTGCAGGATCATCATCGTCTTCAAAACCGGAACGGTCATGCAATACATTGTTGCTAAGCAGGCCCCAGCCCGATTGCAGAGTACCGCGATAGATGTAAGGGGAATCCCCGTTGAGCAGGTTTTCCAGCCAACTTATTAATCGTTCCGAAAGTATTGGCAGTGTATACTGCTTTCCATGGCTACGATAAAAGAACAGCGTGATCAGAAAAGGAAAGATGTAGTGGAGGC
>NZ_KQ557145.1:0-30637 GCF_001443665.1 endosymbiont of Ridgeia piscesae
ACTTCGCTGATTAAGAGTTTCTTCCGCATGTCAGATACAAAGTATATTTTGGCAAGTTCAAAAATAGACTGCCAATACTTTCGGAACGATTAATACAAACTCTCTGATGATCTCCTGAGCATCGGTTTGTCCGCCACGTGCTGCTTTCAGAAACCAGCGCAATGCGGCTTCGGCATCTTTTTTGATGCCCTCGCCGGTTGTATAGGTGAGTCCAAGGGTAAACTGGGCCTCAAGATGGCCTTGCATGGCCGCAGCTTCCCACCAACCTATAGCTTTCTCCACATCAACCCGGAGGCCATTACCGTTAGCATAGAGCCAGCCCAGATTATAGGCAGCCTCAGCATCGCCTGCATTTGCCAATGGTCGCCAAATGCAGAACGCCTCGGCAAAATTGCCTTGACGTAGAGCATCAAGCCCCTCCTCCACTGTCTCTGAGGCAGCAAAAATCGGACTGGATATGGGCAAAAAGAGAAGTGCCCAGATCAGGCTGGTAAAAAAGCGGGGGCTGCTTGTGCGGTCAGCTGTCATTTCGCTATCCAATCTCGCGTACCTTGAAAAGATCAGGTTTGAGAGGTTTGAAGCAGATTTTCCAGGAGCGCCCTGACATTGCGCATACCCACCAGCAGGTTTTTCTCGATCTCTTCCATGCTGATCGGCTGATCACCCTTGCCTGCCGCCCAGTTGGCGACAACTGCGCAACTTGCGTAGCACAGATCGAGTTCACGGGCCAAGGAGGTCTCCGGCATCCCGGTCATCCCCACCAGATCACAGCCATCTCTCTCCATGCGGGAGATCTCTTTTGCTGTCTCCAGTCTGGGACCTTGGGTAACTCCATAGGTGCCGGTATCTGCAACATTTTGTCCGGTCGTGATGCCCGCAACAATGAGTCGTTTGCGCAGCTGCTCGCAGTAGGGTTGAGTAAAGTCGATATGAGTGACCTGATTCAGGTCATACTCAAACAGCGTATGCTCTCGCCCGTAAGTGTAATCGATAATCTGGTCTGGAATAATCACCCGTCCTGGCGACATTTCAGCGCTAATACCACCAACAGCGGCGACACCAATCACCCTGTCGACGCCAATGTGTTTCAAGGCCCAGAGGTTTGCCCGATAGTTGACTTTATGGGGGGGAATGTTGTGAGCGGGGCCATGCCGGGGTAAAAAGACGACCTCGTTATCAGTTAACACGCCATGAGTCAGTGCCGCAGAGGGTTCACCAAAAGGCGTATGGACAACCTCTCTTCGGATGACATGAAAATCCGACATCTTGTTGAGCCCAGTCCCCCCGATTATTGCCAGTTTTGCCATTATTTTTCTGTCCAGCGGCCATCAAGAACCTCGGATTGTAACCCGAGCCGCCAGGCAAACATACTCGCCTGTGTAAACGCAAAAAAGCCGGCTGGATATCCAGCCGGCTTCATGAAGCGCTAATGACGTCTCAATCAGAGTTCATCAGCATGCGCGTCCAGATATTCTGCCACGCCATCGGGGGTGCCTTTCATACCTGCATCGCCGTCTTTCCAGCCCGCGGGGCAGACTTCACCGTGCTCTTCAGTAAACTGCAGCGCATCGATCATCCGCAGCATCTCGTCAATGTTACGGCCCAGGGGCAGATCGTTGATGACCTGATGACGAACCACGCCACTCTTGTCGATCAAAAAGGAACCGCGGAAGGCAACGCGACCATTCGGAGTTTCCACATCGAAGGACTTACAGATGGCGTGATCGAGGTCGGCAATCAGCGGGTAACCCACAGCACCAATACCGCCTTCATTGACCGGGGTATTGCGCCATGCATTGTGCGTGAAGTGGGAGTCGACAGAGACACCGATGACTTCAACACCGCGCTTTTTGAACTCATCGAGGCGATGATCAAACGCAATCAGCTCAGAAGGGCAAACAAAGGTGAAATCCAGCGGATAAAAGAAGATGACGGAGTATTTGCCATCAGTAGTTTCTTTGAAGTTAAAGGTGTCGACGATGGTTCCGTCGCCCAGCACAGCGGGTGCGGTAAAATCAGGTGCCTCACGGCCAACAAGTACGCCCACGGTTGTTCCTCCTCATGGGTTGACTGGAATCTGACCAACCATCGAAACGATGACCGGCCTCTAAACTCGAGCGGAAATCATAAGTGTTTTTGTCGGGAATTAGAATAGAAGGATTCTAAATTATCATTAAATATTCCTATATACCAATAGTTTTCTATTATAGCCCACAGAAAAGGGGCCGTCAGCCCCCTTCCCAACGACATCTGTCGCTCCCTAATGTGCGGCGACCGACTGCTCGTACATGCCGGCTAATCTAAGCGTCGGCACCAGTACCTTCGTCTCGCGTTCGATCCGCCCCTCGATCATTTTAAAGAGTTCATGCGTATCGCTAAGGAACTCCTCAGTAAAGTTGAAGCCGCACTCTTTCAACCACTTTTGATGATACGCATCGAACTGGCTTCGCATCGGTTTCTGGCCGTTGATAAAGCCCCAGGCCATTGACTTCAGCTTCGCATCCTCGTGAACCAGCAGATCAGGATAGATTCCCGCGTCCTGATCGGCAATGTGCGCCTTCATCTTGTCCGACAGTTCACATATCAGCTGATGGGCAGTCTTTGCCGTGGGCAGGATCTTCAGCTGCTCCATGGTCATCATAGCCCTGAGGTCAGAGATAATCTGCAGCATCTCGGCATGGCGTCCTTCAATCGAATCGATCATATTCACTTCTACATCCTCCATCTGGTCGTAGCCCGGATGCCCCCTAAAAAAAGCAACGGCATACCCGGGAATCGTTGTGTTTGGGGAGCTATCGGTCTCTGCCGGTTTCTACCCGATGGAGAGATAGTGAAACAAAATCACAGAAATGGCAATAGGTATTTAATTTTATTAGAGTTTTTTGGAATTCTTGAAGGGAAACCCCTAGCCGGAAAGATGCGTTGTTAAGGGATTTCCCTCGATAGTCTGCAAGATTATTTAGTCATCTTTGACTGCATAGATGCCATGCGCGTTACGCAGATAATCTTTGTAGTCCATTCCATAGCCAAAAACATAACGATCCTCTATCTCAAGTCCGACAAAATCAGCCTTGAAGCCGTTGCTTCGGTCGTGACGTTTCTCCACCAGCACGGCACTGAGCACCTCTTTTGCCCCCGCATTCTGGCAGGCCTCGACAATCGCCTTCAGAGTGATACCTTCGTCCAGGATGTCATCGATGACGAGAATCGTCTCACCTTCCAATGCGGTCGAGGGATGACCGATCCACTTCAACTCCGCACCGCCGCTGGTCTCCCCCCTGTAGCGGGTCGCATGAATATAGTCCTGGCGTAACGGAAACCCCAACCGGGTAAGCAAGTGTCCGGAGGGAATGAGCGCCCCGTTCAAAACGCAGAGAATGATCGGGTCGTGCCCCCCTAGCCGTCCAGTGATCTCCATCGCCATGCGATCGAGGGTCCGCTCCACCTCATCCGGGGAATAGAGAAGATCAGCGGTTGCCAGAACCTCAGCCGCCTCTTCCTGGGAGATTTTTGCCACCTCTGTTACTCCACTATCAATTGAAATTCAGATCAAGACTTGCACCGTCTTCAGCCTGAACGAGCCGGTTGACCGCCTTTTTCCACTCAGGATCCAGATGCAGAGACTCAGAGGTCATGTCGCCGCGACCATGCATCCGCACCAGCCGCAGATGGGACACCGGATCCACATCCTCCCGCAACTGTTCCAACACTTGAGCTGCTGCCTGCCGATTGTTACAGACCAGCACCATATCGCATCCTGCGGCGCGGGCGGCCAGCGCCCGTTCACCAAATGAGCCGGCCTCTTCAGCTGCCGCCATGCTCAGGTCATCGCTGAAGATAACCCCCTGAAAACCGAGCCGTTTGCGCAAGATCTGTTGCAACCAGAAGGGGGAGAAGCCGGCCAGATTCCGGTCTACCTTTGGGTAGACCACATGCGCTGGCATGATCGCTTCAAGACCTGCGTGGATCATCCGCTCAAATGGACGCAGATCATCGATCTCGATGTCTTCCAGCCGGCGCTGATCCACCGGCAGCGCATGATGGGAGTCGGCCCTGACCGCCCCATGTCCGGGAAAATGCTTACCCACGGCGGCCATGCCGGCCCGATGAACGCCCCTCATCCAGGCCCGAGCCAGATCGGCGACCACTTCCGGACTAGACGAGAATGCGCGATCCCCAATCACCTCGCTCACCCCCATATCCAGATCAAGCACCGGGGCAAAGCTGAAATCGACACCCACAGACCGAAGTTCAGCGGCCATCAGCCAGCCCCCCTGCTCTGCCAAAGAGAGACCGAGTTGCGACTTCTCGCGGTAGTTCTCACCATACCAGGCCGCCGCAGGCAGAGAGCTGAAGCCCTCCCGAAAACGCTGTACTCGCCCGCCTTCGTGGTCCACTGCGATCAGCAGATGGGGCTCACGCAGCGCATGGATCTCCGCCGTCAGCTGTCGGACCTGCTCTGGATTCTGAAAATTTCGGCTGAACAGGATCACGCCGCCGCAGGCCGGATGGTTCAACAATTCGCGATCTTCCGCCGAGAGTTGCGTGCCCTCGACATCGAGCATTACCGGACCAAGTGTCATATTTAGTTTGGCTTTTTCTTTTAACTTTCACGTCAGTATGCCGCAAAGGGGAAGACAGGGAAAACGTTTCATCACACCCTACAAACTAGAACCTGACAGGTTGGAAAATGTTCAGAAAACACCTCTTGATGCAAATCGCCTGCTTGATCCTGTTCTCAGCTGGACTCTTCGCCACTTCGCTCAAGGCAGGAGAGGATGGTTCTTCAGGCTCGGTCCTCTACTACGAAATCAGCCCCTCACTGGTCGCCAACCTGGCTAAAGGGGGAAAATATATCCGCTGTGATGTGCAGTTGATGACGAAAGATGAAGATTTTCTGGAACAGATGAAGTTGCACGGCCCGGCAATCCGCCATGAGCTGCTTCTGCTGCTGAGCGAGCAAGACGGCAAGGTGATCAAGACCTCACAAGGCAAAGAACAACTGCGCAAACAGGCGCTCGAATCAGTCAGCCGAGTGATGAAGAAGATAGCTGGCAGCGACAGCGTGCAGGCCCTCTACTTCACTACTTACTATGTCAAATAGCGCGACTGTCTAAACGATCCCTCAGCTGGTCGCCCAGCAGGTTGAGGCTGAGCGCCACCAGCGACATCGCCAGCCCCGGCGCCAACACCATATGCGGCGCCACCAGCATATAGCCCGCGCCATCCCTAATCATATTGCCCCAGGAGGCATCCGGCGGCTGCACCCCCAGGCCGAGAAATGAGAGCCCCGCTTCCGCCACCACCACCCCAGCCACACCGAAGGTCGCCTCAATGATCAGCGGTGCGCTCATCAGCGGTAGAAGATGGTGTAGCAGGATGTGTGGGGTGCGACTGCCCAGCGCGATCGCCGCTGTTACATACTCCCGCTGGCGCAGTGACAGGGCCTGGGCACGGGCTAGCCGGGCGTAGCCCACCCATCCCACCGCAGCAAGAGCAATGATCAGATTATCCAATCCCGGCCCCATCACCGCTGCCAGCGCGATCGCCAGCAGGATGCCGGGAAAGGCGAGAAATACATCGATCAGACGCACCAGCAGCAGATCGATCCAGCCGCCGAGGTAGCCCGCCAACAGACCAATCAGGATGCCGATGAGCGCCGAGCTGGTGACCACGGCGGCGGCCACCAGCAGTGACGATTGCGCTCCGGCGATCAGGCGGTCGAACAGTGGTCGGCCCAGATCATCGAAACCGAACCAGGCCACAGCCCCCGGCGGCTCAAGGATTCTCTGTAATCCGACCTCGTTAGGCGTCAGGCTGAACAGAGGCGCGCCCAAGGCAGCAAACACCCAGGTCAGCAGCACCAGCAACGGAAAGGTCGAGCCAGACCGCATCAATCGGTGGCTCGGATGCGCGGGTCGACCAGCTGATAGAGCAGATCGGTCAGGTTGTTCACCAGCAGATAGGCAAGGCTGATGAAAAGCACACACCCCTGCAGCACTGGATAGTCCCGCTTCTGGATGGCATCGATCATCAGCGAGCCCACCCCCGGCCAGTCGAACACCACCTCAGTCACCACTGCCCCGCCCAGCAGCGCCCCCAGTTGCAGGCCGATAATCGTCAGCAGTGGCAGGCTGGCATTGCACAGCGCATGCAGGCCGACCAGCCGCCCCTCCCCCACCCCCTTGGCCCGGGCAGTGCGGATGTAGTCCTCACCCAACACCTCCAGCAGGGTGCTCCTGACCATCCGCGCCAGCACCGCAGCAAAGGCGCTGCCGAGAGTGATCGCCGGCAGAATGACACTGGTCAGGCCGTTGCGGCCGCTCACCGGGGTCCAGCCGAGCCAGAGCGAAAACAGCAGGATCAGCATCGGTCCGAGCCAGAAGTTGGGGATCGAGACTCCCAGCATCGACATCCCCATCGCCCCCCAATCCCAGCCCGTGCCTCGCCGGACTGCCGCCATCATCCCCAGCGGCAGAGCAATCAGCAGCGCACAGAGCAGCGCCACCACGGCCAGCTGCAGGGTCGCCGGAATACGTTGGGCGAGCAGCTGAGTGACCGGCTGTTTGGAGTGGAACGATTGCCCCAAATCAAATTGTGTCAGAGAGGCGAGATAGTCGAACCACTGCTGCGAGAGGGGGTGGTCCAGCCCTAGGGATTGACGCAGCGCCTCCCGGTCGGCCGGCAAGGCTGACTCCCCCAACATCACATCTACCGGATCGCCCGGCACCAGATGGATCAGCAGAAACACCAGGCTGACCACGCCGAACATCACCAGCAGCATACTCAGCAGCCGGGAGAGTAGGCGCTCAGCCACCGCTCACCTCGTTTGATTCGAGGATCTCCACCGGTGTCCCTGCCCTGACCTGCTCAAAGAGTTCCAGCAGATCCGCGCAGCGCATGCGGATGCAGCCATGCGAGCGGGGCGCCCCCATCGGCTCAGAATCTGGAGCGCCGTGGATATAGATGAAGCGGCGCAGGCTGTCGACCTGCCCACCCCGGTTGCGCCCCGGCTCATCCCCGGTCAGCCAGAGGATCCGCCCCAGGATCCAGTCCCGTTCAGGGAAGGCCTCGGCCAGCGCCGGGGTGTATCGCTCCCCGGTGGGCCGCCGCCCCACAAACACCGTGTCGGCCGGGCAGCCTGCCCCGATCCTGATCCGAATATGGTGATGCCCACGGGGGGTGCAACCGCTGCCGTTGAACTCGCCGACACCATTCAAGGCGGTGGAGACCGGATAGCGCTGCAGCAAGCTCTCCCCCTCCAGCAACCTCAACGACTGCTGTGCAATATCGATCAGGATTCGCCTGTCGGTCACTGCCGCTCCCTCTGTTCCAGGTTCAACACAACATTCTGTAACCCATCATAGTTGCCGTCGGCCATCAGCCGATAGCCTTCCAGCCGCTCAGCGCTGGCGCTGTACTGATGCTCATACCAAAGTGGGATATAGGGCAGATCCCGATGCAGGATCTGTTCGATCTGCCTATAGCGCAGCGCCCGCTGCTGCAGGTTTTCAGTGCCTTCCGCCTGGTCGATCAGCCGATCGACCTCCGGACTGGCGTAGCGGCCCCGGTTGGCGCCGCCCGGCGGCAGCGAGTCGCTGGCGAAGATGTAGCGGAAGATATCCGGCGTGCGCACGCCAACCCAGCTGAGCGAGTAGAGCTGAAATCGTCCCGCCTTGATGTCGCCAAAGAAGGTGCCCCAGTCGTAACTGTGGATCTCGATCTCCACCCCAATGTGCCGTAACTGGCTTTGCAGGATCACCGCCAGCCTGAGCCGAAACGGATCGCTGGATGTTTTGTAGCTGAGCCTGAGCGGTCGATCCGGCCCGAAGCCCGCTTCCCGGAGCAGTGCGCGGGCACGCTCCGGATCGTAGACATAGGGCGGCAGCTCAGCAGCCCCGGCCCAGTGTTCCGGAGGAAAAATCGCCTCTGCTGGTCGCGCATCGCCACGGAATAGATGTTGGATAATCGCAGCCCGGTCGATGCCGTGGGCAAGCGCCTGGCGGATCAGCGGATTGCCGGTCAGCGGATCGGCCAGATTCAGGCCGATGTAGCTGAAATTGCTGCCTGGACGAGCATCGACCTGAACCTCGCGTTCCTCCCGCAACAGGCCCAGCAATTCCGGAGAGAGATCGTTCTGCAACAGGTCGATCTCGCCGCGCAGCAGCTTTAACAGCCGCACCGTGGGGTTCTTCACCTCAACCAGCTCGATCCGCTGGCCGTCACTGCGCCGCTCCAGCAGCAACTGCCCCGGCCCCGGGTGGGCGAGAAACCGAAATGGACCGCTACCCAGCGGCTGTTGGTGGAAGTCGTGAGCAGATTGGATCAGCCGCTTCGGCAGGATGCCTAGCACCAGGTAGGCGGGAAACAGCGCATCGGCCCGCGCGAGATGAAAATCGATCGTCTCCTGATCCACTACCGCAATCTGTTCGATCAGCGCAAGTGCGGAGCGATGCGGTGAACCGTTTTCTAGATCGAGCACAAAACGGTAGGTGGCGGCCACATCCGCAGCACTCAGGGTAGCCCCATCGCTGAAGCGGGGACGTGGCGACAGCAGGGTGAAACGATAGTGGTGTGGGCTTAACTGCTGCCAGCTGGCGATGCCGGGCACCGGCATGCCCCGCGCATCAAAATCGATCAGCCGTTGATAAAGCAGCCGGTTGATGCGCTCCGAGGTGGCGTCGGTGGCAAAACGGGGATCGAGATTGAGCGGGGCCGAGGCGATGCCAAAGCGGATACGGTCGGGCTCCGCTGGCTGATCACAGCCACTCAGCGACAGAATCAGCCCAAGCGAGAGCAGTAGGCGAGCAAACACGCCCTGCGCTCACCAACTTTTGTAGGGGTGTTTCACCAGACTGGCGTTGTAGTAGCGCGGATCATCCGAGACCTCCTCCCCGGCCCACTCCGGCATCTGGAAGCTCTCATTCTCCTGCTGCAACTCGATCTCCGCCATCACCAGACCGGCGTTGTCGCCGTGGAACAGATCCAGATCCCAGATATGCGCACCGCAGCGCACCCGGTAGCGGATCTTGTCGATGACCGGGCCATCCACCAGCTCCACCAGCATCGCCTCCCCCTCCGAGCGTGGGATTGAATACTCGAACTCGCTGCGGCTGATGCCCTTGGCGGCTCCCTTGAGGGTTAGCAGCGCCTTCTCTCCCTTTAACCTGACGCGCACGCTAGCGTTCGGCAGATTGGCGATATACCCCTGCTTGATGGCCTGCTCTGAGACCACGTCTGACTTCCATTTATCATTTTTAACCAAAAACTTACGTTCTATTTCTAATCCCATCTGTCATCCTTTTTCGAAGAGTGCGATCGACTCCACATGGGCGGTGTGGGGGAACATATCCATGACCCCCGCGGAAATCAGCCGATAGCCATGCTGATGGCAGAGGATACCCGCATCCCGCGCCAGAGTGCCTGGATAGCAGGAGACGTAGACGATCCGCTCCACCCCCAGCCTTGGCAAATGCTCCAGCACCTCCTGGGCGCCGCTGCGGGGTGGATCGAGCAGCGCCTTGTCAAAGCGCTGCAGCAGCCAGGGTTCCTGCTCCAGCGGCTCGTAGAGGTTGGCAGTGAAGTAGTCGACGTTGTCGATGCCGTTGCGCTCGGCATTGGCGCGGCCTCGCGCCACCAGACCGGCATCTCCCTCCACGCCGACCACCTCACCGGCACGGCGCGCCAGCGGCAGGGTGAAGTTGCCCAGCCCGCAGAAGAGATCGAGCACCCGCTCATTGGCACCGGGGTCGAGCATCTCCACCACCCGCGACACCATCTGCCGGTTGATGCCGGTGTTGACCTGAGTGAAGTCGATGGGCAGGAAGTCGAGGCTGAGATCGAAGTCGGGCAGCCGATAGTTGAGATCGGCGGGAATGCCAGAGAGTGGCTGGATGGTGTCGAGTCCTCCCTCCTGGATATAGATTTCAATCTGGTGCTCAGCGCCGAACTGCGCCAAGGCCTGCCGGTCGGCCTCGTTCAGCGACTCGAGGATGCGGAAGATCAGCACCAGGGTCTCATCCCCCATCGCCATCTCGATCTGCGGGACCTGCCGCTTGACGCTGAGGCTCTCGATCAACTGGCTCAACTGCGGCAGCAGCTGCCCGACCCGGGGATGGAGGATGTGGCACTGTTCAATGTCGGCGACAAACGAGGAGCCGCGCTTGCGGAAACCGACCAGCACCTTGCCCTTCTTCGGTACATCGCGCACGCCGAGACGCGCCTTGCGTCGGTAGCCCCAGGGAGTCTCATTGAGCAACGGCTCCAGTACCGTTTCAGGCTCCACCTTGCCGAGATGCTCGAGGGCATCAAGCAATGCCTGCTGTTTGGTCTGGATCTGCGCCGCCGGCGCCTGATGCTGCAGACTGCAGCCGCCACAGATACCGAACTGAGCGCAGCGAGGCTCGACCCGCTCCGGGGAGGCCTGCAACACCTCGACCACCCGACCTTCGTCATATTTGCGGCGCTGTTGAGTATAGAGAAAGCGCACCCGCTCGCCGGGCAGTCCGCCCACCAGAAAGGTGGCCTTACCCTCGATGTGGACCACGCCCTTGCCGTCGTGGCTCATAGATTCGATGTTTGCCTCTACCGGCTCGGCAGGCAGTTTCTTTCTGCGGCGCGATCGCCCCATAGTATTTACCTTCTCGACTGAAAAGCGCTCGATTCTACGCCGAGTCGAGGGGTGGCACAAAAGCACCAAACCCGTAGGAGCGCTGCTTGTAGCGCGAATCGAGGGCATTGGGCCATTCGCGCTGCGAGCAACACCCCTACTTCTGTTTCCAATTGCCGCCGGCATCCTGATACCACCAGCCGGCAGCGGCCTCTTTGATCCAGGTGCGAGCAAAGATGTTACGCACATCGGTCTCCCACTCCGGATGGCCGTTGGCCTTGGCAATCTCCTGATAGAGCTGGTTGCGCTCGCGGTTCTCGGCGGCCACCAGTTTTTTCAGATGGCTGCGCTGTTTCAATGGCACTGCCGACTGCTGCCGCACACCCACCAGCGCCTTGTTGGTGAAGCCGATGGCACCGTTCTTATAGAAGGCGACCAAAGCGCCATGGCGCTGCTTCATCGCCGCCTGCAGCTTACGCACTGTGGGGGTGTTGATATTGAAATCAGGCGTGGCCGCCTGGGCGCTGGGGACCAGCCACTCCAGCGGGTTAATCACAATAAACTGATGGTGGCCGGGGAGCTGCATCGACTGGTCGTCTTTGCCAGGTTTATCCACCTTCTCCTTGCCGAGGATATCTTTGACGATCTCCTCCGCTGCCTGCTGTGCCTCAGCGGCCGGAAAGTAGATATTGATGGTGACACAGGCCGCCAGGAACAGTACACCGAACGCAAACGCTGCCAATCTTAAACTCTTCATCATCGACTCCATCTTCATTTACTACTGGATCACCGGCGCAGCACCACCTGACTGGGTGATCCCTTTTAGCCGTTCGAGCAGGTTATCCCAATTGGCAGTGCGATTGTAGCCGATCACATCGATGCGGGGGATGCCACCGCCCTCCACCAGATAGTAGCCCCGATCCGCCTCACCGACACCACTCATCTGACAGACGCCCGCCTGCAGCCGACAGCCGATACCCAGACGACTGTAGCCAAACTCCTCGAAAAAACGCAGGAAGGAGCGTGCCAGAGAACCGGAGATGCCGCTGCCGCCGAGGTTGGAGATGTTATCCACTGCCTGCTGGCTGATCCGGCGGCGCGAGTCGTCATCTTCGGGTGTGTGGAAAAAGGCGTCGAAGCTGACCGGCCTCCATGCCTCCATCTGCAGTTCACGCATGTAACCATCGAGCCGGCCGGTGATGCGGCCAAAGGAGAAGGTTCTGGTGAGGGTCTCTAGGTCGAGCCCCTGCATCTCGATATCGGCCTGCAACCTGGGATAGACACCCAACAGATCCTGCAGCTGCAGGTCTCGGATCAGGATATCGCCATCGAACACCTTGACCAGCAGTGCGCCATCGATGCTCAGGCTGCCGTTCGCGTAGTTCATCCCCGGGATCATGCCGGAGAGCTTACCCGACAGCGGTGGCCACTCCAGCGCCTGGCTCAGACTGGCCATTGATATCGGAGTGAGAAAGCCGTCAAACTGCAGCTGCGGCTCATCGCCATCCACCTGCAGGATCAGTTGCTCCAGCTGCAGCGCGCCATCCAATACTGGGATCTGGCTCGGCTGCTTGAGCTGAAAACGTTGTCCGGTGAGAGTGAAATCGAGCCGGCCCGGACCGATGGGAATCCGCTCCAGTAGGTGGCCACCCTGCCAGCGCAGCCAGGAGGCGGCGGCAGGCCCGCTCTGGCTCCAGTGCAGATGGCCATCAACCCCCTGCAGACCCAACCGACGCTGATTGATGCCGTCAGCCTGGTCGTCCCACTGCCCTCCTTCGAGTATCGCATCCAGGCGGGAGTGTCCTGGATGCAGCTGCAGGCTGCCGCTGAGCGAACCCTGCAGGGTGAGTCGCTCCCAGGGGGTGCCGAGCAGCACCGGCTGCAACAACTCGCGATGCAGATCGCCAAGCGCCACTGGCTCCAGCTGCAGAGCCAGTTGCTCGACCTTGGCGTGCTCACCCAGGCTGAAGCGGCCATCCAGGGAGAGATCGATCAGTTGCCCCTGTCGATGGTGCAAAGAGATGAGTTCGAGCTGATGCCCCGCCTCATCTAGTCGAAAATCGCCACTGAGATGGAGGGGGTGGTCTGCCAGATTCGTATAGAAAAATGGCGTTAGGGCCTCTCCCCCATCGAGCTGCAGCGCCAGACTCCCCTGCCAGCCAGCCGCAGCAGCACCAATCTGCCCCGCAATGCTTCCCTGCAACCCTTCCGCAAGATAGGTTCCATCCGCGTCACTGAAGCTGGTCTCTCTCAATCCGATGGAGCCGCTGATCTGGGTGAGTTTTTGCTGGCTTCCATTGAGTTCGAGCTGTGCATCGATCTGGCTCTGCAGTGACCATTCGGCCAGATCGACTGGGATGCCTGCAGCGGCGGCGAGTTTGGTCAGCTGCTGTAGCTGCAGCGCCTTGGCGTCGACCGTCGCCTGCCAACCCTGTGCATCGAGTCGCAGCTCAATTCGGGCAGTGCCGTCTGCCAGCCGGAGCTGGTTCAGCCTTGCCTGAAGATGCGGCTGCTGCAGATCCATCAGCAGACTGCCAGCGCTCTGCTGCCGACCCAGCAGGGGATGATCGAAGCCGATGCGAACCGAGGGACACTCCAACTGTCGCCCCTGCAGGCGTCCGTTGCTGCATTCAAAACTCAACTGCTGCAGTGGCTGCGCGAGGCCAGGCAGGTGGAGCTTGGCAATGCTGATCAGGAAGTTTTCCCGGCCGGGCGCTGGTTGGAGCAGTTGCAGGTTGATCCCTTCGGCGCTCCAGCCGGGAGCTGTGATACTGCCGAGCAGCAGCGTCAATCGGCCGCTGGCAAAGATCGAGTGAAACAGAAGTGCAAACAGTAAACCGCCCAACAGGGCGGCCAGGAGCAGGCTCTGCCTACTCCGCAGGAAAGACATTGGTGGAGAGGTAGCGGTCACCACGATCGCAGATGATCGTGACGATAACCGCGTCGCTCACCTGCTTCGACAGCTCCAGCGCCGCCGCCACTGCACCACCAGAGGAGATGCCGCAGAAGATCCCCTCTCGCGCCGCCAGCTCGCGGGTGGTCTGCTCGGCCGCCTCCTGGGAGACGTCGATGATCCGGTCGACCCGGCTGGCATCGTAGATCTTCGGCAGATAGGCCTCAGGCCAGCGGCGAATACCGGGGATGCTCGCCCCCTCCTGGGGCTGTACGCCGACGATCTCGATCGCCGGGTTCTGTGACTTGAGATAGCGGGAGGCGCCCATGATGGTGCCAGTGGTGCCCATGGCGCTGACAAAGTGGGTGATCTCGCCGCCGGTGTCGCGCCAGATTTCCGGGCCGGTGCCGGCGCTGTGGGATGCCGGGTTGTCGACATTGGAGAACTGGTCGAGAATCAGGCCCACCCCCTCTCCCTCCAGCTCCCGCGCCTTGTCGATGGCCGCCTCCATGCTGCCCTCTTTGGGGGTCAACACCAGTTCCGCGCCATAGGCCTTCATCACCGCGCGGCGCTCCATGCTCATGTTCTCCGGCATCACTAGGATCATGCGGTAACCGCTGATTGCCGCCGCCATCGCCAGTGCGATGCCGGTGTTACCGCTGGTGGCCTCGATCAGGGTGTCGCCGGGCTTGATCTGGCCTCGTGCCTCGGCTTGGCGGATCATGCTCAGGGCCGGCCGATCTTTGACCGATCCGGCAGGGTTATTGCCCTCCAGCTTGACCAGCAGGGTATTGCTGGTGTCGCCTGGAAGGCGCTGCAGCCGCACCAGCGGAGTGTTGCCGATGAAATCTTCGATGGTTTTGTAGAGCATGTCGGGATTAGATAGCTGCGTGTCAGAATGTTAGCTGGTTGGAAATTCCACCCTTTTCAGGGAGCAGAGACAGAAACCAGTGACGCTAGATTTAGCCGTTCAAGTTACAATCAAAGCGGGTCAGATGCGAGTATTTTGATGAGTGGATTGACAACCGTTTAGGGCGTGGAGGCGTTCGAGGCTTGATAAACCAAAAATTTTCATGGATTCGCCGACGGATCTTTGCTCTAGCGGTCATCCCTGTTGTCATGCTCTCCCTGCTATTGGGCTGGTATCTACTTGAAACCCGCTTCAACGAGATCGAGGCGGATTTCAAGCAGCGGGCCGGGTCGATGACCCAAGAGCTTGCGGCGCTGAGCATCATGCCGTTAAGACAACAGGATGTGGATCGCCTGCAACAACTGGCACAGCAATTCCTGCAGCACCATGAAGTGGTTGGGGTGATTATCGGCGATCGCAATGGACGCATCAAGATTCGCGAGCTGGAGCCCGCTCGCCATTTCAACACCATCGAGAATTTTCTCTTCTCCCAGCATCCGAGCCGATTCACCGCACCGATAACCAGTGCCGACACAGATATCGGTGAGGTGCGGCTGTTGTTCGATCCAGGCCCCTCCACCCTGAAAAAGGCCCATCTTCTGATCAATGGCTTTGGCCTGAGCCTGGTTGGACTGCTGTCGGCCATCCTGCTCGCCATCGTCCTGGGCAGGGGGGTAACCCGCCCCATTGAGGGAATGATGGAGGTGGTCAATCGGATCGAAAAGGGCGACCTCTCCAGCAGTGTAGTGGAACGCTCAACCGGTGAGTTGGGGCGTCTTGAAGTCGTCTTCAACCAGATGATCGCACACTTGAAGACCAGTCAGGAGGATCTACAGCAGCAGGTCGAGCAGGCCACCTCAGACCTGATGCAGACCATGGAGGCGCTGGAGGTGCGCAATGTGGAGCTCGATCTGGCACGCAAGCGGGCGCTGGAGGCGAACCAGGTAAAGTCCGAGTTCCTGGCCAACATGAGCCATGAGATCCGCACGCCGATGAACGGCATCCTGGGATTTGTAAACCTGCTGAAGAACTCAGGGCTCAACGAGCTGCAGCTCGACTACACCAATACCATCCACCGCTCGGCCTCGAGTCTGCTGCAGATCATCAATGACATCCTCGACTTCTCCCGGCTCGAGACCCGCCAGTTTTCACTGGAGGTAGCCAACTTCAGACTGCGCGAGAATATCGAGGATTGTGTGGCGCTGCTCGCCCCAGGAGCCCATGAAAAGGGGCTTGAGATCGTGATACTGGTCTACAATGATGTGCCCGATCTGCTGATTGGCGACATCTCACGGATCCGCCAGATCCTGATTAATCTGGTGGGAAATGCGATCAAATTCACCTCCCACGGAGAGATCATTGTGCGCGTGATGCTGGAGGATGAAGACGATCAACAGTGCACCCTCGCGATCTCGGTACAGGACAGCGGCATCGGCATTCCCGACGAGTTACAACCACAGCTCTTCGAACCCTTCAATCAGGGTATGTTGTCCGCCTCACGCATCTATGGAGGTACCGGCCTCGGTCTCTCCATCTGCAACCGTCTGGTGAAGGTCATGAACGGCTCCATCTCCATGCAGAGCGAGCAGGGCAAGGGCTCCACTTTTACGGTGCAGCTAAGCCTGCCCTATGAGGCAGATGGCCAGTCAACCCGCTATCCTCAGCTGCTACAGGGAAAACGCATCGCCTGCTACGACAGTCATAAACTGGCGGGCACCGCCAATCAGCACCGTCTGACTCTACTGGGCGCCAGTGTCGAGCGTTTCTATACCGCGGATGAACTGCTGGCGGCGATCCAGGCCCAGCCCCTGCTACTGGATGCGATTCTACTCGGATTCTCCCGTCGGGATTTACTGGATGAGAGTGCAAAGGCGCTGGTGTTGCGGCTACGCAATATTGCCAACATCCCGATGATCACGCTGATCAGTTCGTCAGACCAGGCGGTATTGGATGAGATTCGCGCCCTTGGGAGCGACGAGTGTCTGTCAAAACCAACCCCAATCCAACTGCTGCAGCGCAGTTTTCGCAAACTGCTGCAACTCCCGATCCACTCAGGTTATCCGAGCCTGGCCGTCGAGACGGAACCAATGGCCACCCCCAGCTACCCAGGCCTGCGGGCGCTTGTGGCAGACGACAATGAGATCAACCTCCACTTGATCGAAGAGCTGTTGAAGCGCACCGGTGCCGAGGTGGTGCTAGCCCACGATGGCGAAGAGGTGCTGGAGATCGTCGCCTGCCAGGCCGCTTTTGATCTGATCCTGATGGATATCCACATGCCGAAGATCGACGGAGTGGAGGCCACGATCCGCTTGCGACAGCAGGAGTCGGAAGATAGCCATCTGCCAATCGTCGGTCTGACTGCCGACGTGTTGCCACAGAACTTCAACCACGCCCTTGAGTCGGGGATGGATGCCTGTCTGATGAAGCCGCTGGAAGAGCTACGTCTGTGGGAGCTGATCGATCAGATCACCAGCCATACCCTGCCCGAACGCCCGTTACTGGTCAGCCAACCGCCTGAGGTGCACGATCAAAAGGAGAGTCCGCTGCGGGACACTGAACGCGCCCTCTCCATCGCCGGAGGCAATCCGGAGCTGGCTCAGGAGATGTATGCATCCCTGCTCAAAGAGCTACCAGGGGCACAGCAGGAACTCAGTCAAAAAGTCGCTGCACGGGACTGGATGGGGTTGCGAGAGAGCGCCCACAAGACCCGCGGCTCGGCACGATACTGTGCAGCGGTGGCCCTTGATCAGCTGCTGACCAGGCTGGAACTGGCGGCGGATGCCGACTCGGCCACCCGCACCACGGAGCTGCTTGGTGAGCTGGATGCGCTGATCCTGCGCATGACGCAGCAGAGCTGAGCTCGATTCAGGGCCTCTGCAGCAACAGCTGTTTCATCTCGGCCACCGCCGCGGCCAGGCCGCTGAATACCGCACGGCTGATGATCGAGTGACCGATGTTCAGCTCCCGGATCTGCTCGATCGCCAGAATCGGCTTGACGTTATGGTAGTCGAGGCCATGTCCGGCGTTGACCTGCAGACCCAAGCTGTTGCCATGCTCCACTGCCTGGATAATTCGCTCCAGCTCTGTCTGACGTTGCTGGGGGTTGGCGGCGTCCGCATAGTGCCCGGTATGGATCTCTACCACCGGCGCACCCACCGCCACGGCTGCATCGAGCTGACTCGGGTCTGCATCGATAAACAGTGAGACACGGATCCCCGCCTCCTTTAGTTCTGCGCAGTAATCGGTCATGTAATCCTGGTTTGCAGCGACCTCAAGCCCCCCCTCCGTGGTCAACTCCTCGCGACGTTCCGGCACCAGGCAGCAGTCGGCGGGACGAAATCGGGAGGCGATTGCCGCCATTTCGGCGGTGGCCGCCATCTCCAGGTTCATGCGGGTCTGCAGCATGCCGGAGAGGATATCCACATCCCGGTCCTGGATGTGGCGCCGATCCTCCCGCAGATGCAGGGTAATTGCATCAGCCCCTGCCTGCTCGGCCACCAGCGCCGCCTGCACCGGCTCCGGATAGCGGGTGCCCCGGGCCTGGCGCAGGGTCGCCACATGATCGATATTGACCCCCAGCAAAATCTCTCGCTCTCTGCTCATTCCCAGTCCTTCAAAATGTAGTGGTGTGGTTTTCCCGGTTCAGGGTGTGCTGCGGAACAATTCACGGCTCTTCAGCGGCTTATTACCAAGATAGAAGGCCAACACTCGGCGCATCAAGCCACGCGCCTCCTGAATGGTGCGGCGCTCGCTAAAGTCGCGTCGATGCATTCCAAGCATAGTGGCGCCATGCACCACCATCGGTGAGCGCATACGTCCCGTCTCAAACACTACAGGCCCATGTTCGATATGGAACTCATAGAGCCGCTCTGCCTCGATTTTGTCGCCATTATCTGCCTCCTGGTCCAGCAGCAGTCCATAGCCAAGCTCATCCAGCAACTCCAGCTCGAAGTGGCGCAGAACCGCCTCCATCGGCTCAGCTGCCGCCAGCGCGGTCAGGGTGTTGCTGTAGTGGAGAAACAGCTGGGGATGGGGATCTTCCCGCTGCAGCAGGCGGGTCAGCAGTTCGTTCAGATAGAAGCCACAGTAGAGGTGGTTGCCCTGCAGCAGCAGTGCGCGCCCCTCCGGTTCCGATTTACTCAGGGTTTTGACCTCGCCCCGCCCTTTGAGAGAGACTAGCAGCGGTCTGAAGGGCTGCAGTATCGCTCCCAGCATCGAGCGCCCCGAGCGCGCGCCTCGCGCAATCGCCGGCAGCCGCCCCTGCTCCGGGGTGAAGAGCTCCAGCAACAGGCTGGTGTTCCGGTATTCCCGGCGGTGCAGAATAAAGCAGGGTTGCAGCGCGTTATCGACCACTAATCGCTATATCCGAGCCGCGCCAGCGAGGCCTCGTCGTCAGACCAGCTCTTTTTTACCTTGACCCAGACCTCGAGATACACCTTGCAGCCGAAGAACTGTTCCATCGCCTTGCGTGCCTGGCTGGCGACGATCTTCAGCGCTCCACCCTGCTTGCCGATGATGATAGCCTTCTGCCCCGGCTTCTCCACCCAGATCACCGCGTTGATGCGGTAGATGCCCCCCTTCTCCTCGAACCGTTCGATCTCCACCGAGACCGCATAGGGGAGCTCTTTGGCGTAGCGACGGGTAATCTGTTCGCGCACCATCTCGGCGGCGAAAAACTTCTCCGGCCGGTCGGTTAGCTGCTCTTCAGGGTAGAAGTTATCCGCCAGCGGCAGACGCTCGAGCACCAGCTTTTCCAGCGCATCGACATTGTGACCGTTGCTCGCCGAGATCGGGATGATCTCAGCAAAATCATAGCGCTCAGCCATCTCAGCCAGAAACGGCAACAGCGCCTCTTTCTGGTTCACCTGGTCGACCTTGTTGACCGCCAGAATCACCGGCATGGTGCGTTCCTGCAGCAGTCCTAATACCTTGGCATCCTCTCTGGTCCAGCGCAGCGCCTCCACCACGAAGATCACCACATCCACATCCACTACCACCGTCTTTGCAGTGCGGTTGAGATAGCGATTCATGGCATGGTCCGCCCGCTCGTGGATGCCAGGGGTATCCACATAGATCAATTGCCCCTGCTCGAGGGTCTTGATGCCGAGAATGCTGTGTCGGGTGGTCTGCGCCTTGTGCGAGGTGATGGCCAGCTTCATGCCGATGATCCGGTTGAGCAGGGTCGATTTGCCCACGTTGGGACGTCCAGCGATAGCAGCATAGCCGCAATGGTTGTTCAGCTCACTCATCTTCCAGTCTCTGTAACATAGCTGCCGCAGCGGCCTGTTCGGCACGACGACGGCTCGAACCTGAGCCGTCGCTCTCCTGTTCAAGGGCCTCGCTCCGGCACTTCACCGTGAAGGTCTGAGCGTGTTGATCACCGGTGATGTCGATCACTTGGTAGCTCGGTAGTCCGATCTTGCGCGCCTGCAGGTGCTCCTGAAGGCGGGTTTTCGGATCCTTCTGTTGCGCATTCAGATCAAGCCCGGCGAGCAGCGACTCGAATATCTGCAGGATAACCCGGCGGGTAGTTGAGTAGTCGCTGTCGAGGTAGATGGCTGCCAGGATCGCCTCCACCGCGTCGGCCAGTATCGAGTCCCGAGTCTGACCACCACTGCGCAACTCACCGGGCCCGAGTCGTAGATGGTCGCCAAGTTTCAGCCCGCGGGCGATCTTGGCCAGGGTTTCGCGTTTGACCAGCGATGAGCGCAGCCGGCTGAGTTGTCCTTCGCTGGCGCGCTCGAATTGCTCAAACAGGGCATCGGCGATGACAAAGCCGAGGATAGCATCGCCCAGGAACTCGAAACGCTCGTTGTTTTTACCACCGACACTGCGGTGGGTCAGCGCTTGCTGCAGCAGCGCCGGATTGTGGAATTCATAGCCGAGGGCCCGGCAAAGGGTACTGAGTGGAGGGGTCAATTGGCGGCTAATTCGACAGTGTCATCAAAGGAGACGATGGCGTCTAGATTTCCCATCAGGGGGATGCGTACCTCATAGGATACCCTGACGATGGTGGTACTCCCTTGGCGCTCCACCTTGACGTGCTCTTTCTTCACTGTACTGATGTAGTTGACCTCCATCCGGCGCAGGAACGCCTTACGAATCTCGGACAGTGATTTACGCCCGATGAGGGACTCGGCCTGCAGCGATTCCAGCGCTGACCTGACGGTAAAATGCTCCGTGTAGACCGGTATGATCTTGATCGCCATCAGCGCAACCGCGCCTACCATGACAAATACCAGCAGCATGCTGATAGCCGTCATGCCACTCTCTCTGTGCGTGCTATACATTATCAAATACCTTTCCTATGCTATTGATATTATTAATTTATTGCCCGCCCAATTCGTTCCCATGAGATCGGGAAACCCGTTTTCTCACCATCCCAGTTCATCCAGATGGCAAATGCCTCTCCGATCAGATTCTCTTCAGGCACCAGTCCCCAGCAGCGACTGTCGTTGCTGTTGTCCCGATTGTCCCCCATCACAAAGTAGTGGCCCTCCGGTATCGTGAAGGGACCACGTGACAGCACATTACATCCCATAGCGAGATCGGGCGCCATGGGGTGCATCAGGATCTCGTGCTCAACCCCATTCAAATCTTCCACCGCCCTGAGATAACCGCTGATCCTGGCACCACCGCCAGTACCGTTGTAGATCCCCACCGGGGTCTGTTGCATCGGTTTACCATTAATATAGAGGACCTTGCCACGGTAGTGGATGGTATCACCGGGTACCGCCACGATACGTTTGATATAGTCGATCCAGGGTTGTTTGGGATAGCGGAAGACCGCCACATCGCCGCGCTGCGGTAGATCGATATCGATAACCTTTTTGTTCAGCACCGGCAGGCGGATACCGTAGCTGAACTTGTTAACCAGGATGAAGTCCCCCACCAGCAGCGTTGGCATCATCGAGCCGGAGGGGATGCGGAAGGGCTCCACCAGAAACGAGCGCAACACCAGCACCGCGAATATCACCGGGAAGAAGGAGCGCGCATACTCCACCATCAGGGGATCACGCGGTGCGCCTACGGCCCGTTCGTTTCTCGCCGGCGCAAAGAAGAGCGCATCGATCAACCAGATGCCGCCAGTGATGGCGCTCGCCACCACCAGGAATGTGGGAAAATCGAAGTTCATAAGCGTCAATCTACTCCAATATCGAGTTGCCGAAATCGCTGGCTAGACTGGTCATCTACACTCAGCTGAATCTTTTCAAGAAAACTGCTGCAGGCCGACTCAATCCTTGCCGACCTTCAACACGGCGAGAAAGGCTTCCTGCGGGATCTCCACCCTGCCCACCTGTTTCATACGTTTCTTGCCCGCCTTCTGTTTCTCCAGCAACTTGCGCTTGCGGGTGATGTCACCGCCGTAACATTTGGCGGTGACATTTTTGCGCAGTGCCTTGACCGTGGTGCGGGCGATAATCTTGCTGCCGATGGCGGCCTGGATCGCCACCTCGAACATCTGCCTAGGGATGATCTCCTTCATCTTCGCAGTCAGATCCCGGCCACGGGAGTCGGCCTGGCTCTTGTGCACGATGATGGAGAGCGCATCAACCTTCTCACCGTTGATCAGGATATCGAGCTTGACCAGCGGTGCCGTCTGAAAGCGGGCAAACTCATACTCAAACGAGGCGTAACCGCGGCTCACCGACTTCAGCCGGTCGAAGAAGTCGAGCACCACCTCGTTTAGTGGCAGTTCGTAACTGAGCTGCACCTGGCCGCCCAGGTACTGCATATTCTTCTGTGTGCCGCGCTTTTCGATACAGAGGCTGATCACATTACCCAGATGCGCCTGCGGCACCAGGATGGTGGCGTTGATCAGCGGCTCACGCACCGCCTCGAACTTACCGGGATCGGGCAGGTCGGAGGGGTTCTCGATCTGGATCGTGCTGCCGCCATTCAACAGCACCTCATAGACCACCGAAGGCGCAGTAGTGATCAGGTCGAGATTATACTCCCGCTCCAGCCGCTCCTGGATGATCTCCATGTGCAGCATGCCGAGAAAGCCGCAGCGGAAACCGAAGCCCAGCGCCTGGGATGTCTCCGGCTCATAGTGCAGGGCGGCATCGTTGAGGCGCAGTTTCTGCAGCGCATCGCGCAGGTTTTCGTAGTCGTCGGAGCTGACCGGATAGAGCCCGGAGAAGACCCGCGGATGCATCTCCTCGAAGCCCGGCAGCGCCTGCTCTGCCTTGCGGTTCTCCAAAGTGATGGTGTCGCCCACGGGTGCGCCGTCGATCTCCTTGATGCCGGCGATGACAAAACCTACCTCGCCGGTGGAGAGCAGCTGCTTGTCGAGCCGCTTGGGGGTGAACACACCCACCTTCTCCACCTGATAGCTGCGTCCGGTGGACATAATGTGCATCTTGTCCTTGCGGCGGATCTCACCGTTCATCACCCGGATCAGTGAAATCACGCCCACATAGGGGTCGAACCAGGAGTCGATAATCAACGCCTGCAGTGGTGCCTCCCTGTCTCCCTCCGGCGGCGGAATTGTGGCCACCAGGTCTTCCAACAGATCGGGAATGCCGAGACCGGTCTTGGCGCTGACCTTGGTGGCATCGGTGGCGTCGATGCCAATGATCTCCTCGATCTCGCTGATCACCCGCTCCGGCTCCGCCGAGGGCAGGTCAATCTTGTTCAGCACTGGCAACACCTCCAGCCCCTGCTCGATGGCGGTGTAGCAGTTGGCGACACTCTGCGCCTCTACGCCCTGGGCCGCGTCCACCACCAGCAGTGCACCCTCGCAGGCGGCTAGAGAGCGGGAGACCTCGTAGGAGAAGTCCACATGGCCAGGGGTGTCGATAAAGTTGAGTTGGTAGATCTGACCATCCCGCGCCTGATAGTCGAGGGTGACACTCTGCGCCTTGATGGTGATACCGCGTTCCCGCTCCAGCTCCATCGAATCGAGCACCTGCGCCTCCATCTCGCGATCGCTCAAACCACCGCAAGCCTGGATAAAGCGGTCGGCAATCGTTGACTTGCCGTGATCGATATGGGCGATGATGGAAAAGTTACGGATGTGACGCAAATCTGTCATTGGCTCAGTGTTACCTTGGGCGCGGAAAAAACGGAACTGCCTAAGTCAGGCAAGTTCCGTCTGTCGGCGTACAACGCCGAAGCGACCGATCATACCAAATCAACCGCCATTCAAATAGTTCCGCAACCCTATTTCATCCAGAAAGTACTCACTGAGCAGTTTACCGTCGCTTCTCTCCAGCACCGGCACACGCGTGTCATAGCGGGCACGGAGGGCAGCATCGGCATCGATCTCCACCAGCTGCAGCTGAAAGCTATCCGCCCCATCCATGGACTGTAGCTGTGTCAGCATATCCTCACACAGATGACAGCCGGGGCGGATATAAAGGGTCAGCTGCCTCATTCCGCCGGCATGCGTAGCGCCAAAAAGATCGGTCCGCTACGACGGTGAACCAGCACTGCCACGGTCTTGTTGGCTGGCAGTTCTGCCACCAGCTGGTTGAACTGCTGTACACTCTCGATCTTGCGCTCGTTGATCATCAGGATCACATCCCCCTCCTGAATACCGGCAATCCGAGGGGCCTCGCCAGTTACCGAATCGACCATCACCCCCTGATAGGGCGGTACTGCCAGCTCACTGCGCTGCTCACGGCTCAGGTCGGAGACCATCAGCCCGAGACGATTCGACATCACCTTGGGCGCATGGCTCTCGGCCAGCTCGATCGCATCTTCCGGGGGCAGCTCACCGATCTGGACCATTACCTCGAGGGTGCGACCGCCGCGCTGCACGGTCACAGCCACAGGGCGATCAATCGGGCTAGCGCCCACCAGCGGCGGCAGATCTGAGGAGCTCTTTAGCTTGGTGCCGTTATAGCTGAGGATCACGTCGCCCACCTGCAGACCCGCTTTGGAAGCGGGGCTGTCGGGCAGTACCCGTGCAACCAGAGCGCCTTGGGGGTGTTGCATGCCAAAGCTCTCGGCCAGATCGCGGGTAACATCCTGGATCAACACCCCGAGCCAGCCGCGACTGACCCGACCTTTGCTCTTCAGCTGCTCGGCTACGTTCATCGCCACCTCGATGGGGATGGCAAAAGAGAGTCCCATGAAACCACCAGAGCGGCTGTAGATCTGTGAGTTGACCCCCACCACCTCGCCATCCAGGTTGATCAGCGGGCCGCCGGAGTTACCCGGATTGATCGCTACATCGGTCTGGATAAAAGGCACGTAGTTCTCGCTCGGCAGGTTGCGTCCCTTGGCGCTGACGATGCCGGCGGTAACCGAGTGATCGAAGCCAAACGGTGTGCCGATCGCCAGCACCCACTCGCCTACCTTAAGCTTTTCGGCACTGCCGGTCTTCACCACCGGCAGATCCTCCGCCTCGATCTTGATCAGTGCGATATCGCTGCGCTCGTCGCTGCCGATCACCCGCGCGCTGAACTCACGGCGGTCGTTCATGCGCACGATGATCTCATCCGCACCGGCAACCACATGGTTGTTGGTGAGGATGAAACCGTCGGGGGAGATAATGAAACCCGAGCCCAGCGACCGCTGCTCCCGCTCCTGATCCGGCAGGTCGAAGCCATGTTCACCGAAGAAACGCCGCAGCAGCTCACCAAAAGGACTGTTCTCTGGGATATCGGGGATGTTGAAGCGCTCCATCTGCCGCCGGATGCTCTGCTGCTGACGAGTGCTGATGTTGACCACCGCCGGCGCATTCTGCTCAACAAGCTCGGTAAAGTCAGGCAGGCTTCTCGCCTGTAGCGGGGCGGCAAAGAGCAATACAAGGAGAAGAAACGGAACTGTGGATACCGTTCGCTGCATAAAACTCATTGGTAACTCCTGGAAGTTATTCGATTCGGATCGTGGGGCTCAGCCCAATCTGATCGGATGGGAATACGCTGAACGCAAGATCTCCGGCTCATACAGTGCATCAGCTCGATGCCGACTGGCGAAGCTTTTTGCACCGATCAACCCGGCTATCAGTCCCAGTAGACCGCCGATAATGCTGCCGAGTTCCCCTTGGCCTATTCCCATCCAGCGAACCAGTTCCAGGCCCGCAATGGCACACAGGATGAGTGTAAATATCGGCAGCAGGTAGGAAATCAAAGAGGCACGGAGCAGAGCCCGCTCATCGAGACCGATCACCACCTGCTGGCCTGCCTTTGCCTCGATTGGATTGCGCACCCGAAGCTGCGGATGGCGGCGTTTGAAGAAGCCAGCGATCACCGAGGTGCCACAACTCGATCCGGCCTGGCAACTCCCGCAAGCCGCCTGCTGCTGGGTCTCCACCAGCGCATAGTCGCCATCACAGGTGATGACTCTGGCAGACTCCTCGATCATGGCGATTCGGCAGCGTTGTAGCGCATCGCCTCGACCACACTCAACAGGGTGATCGCCGGCACTTCGCCAACTGCGGTGATCTGGTGATCAGCACGCCGACCACCCCAAGCATTGATCGCACCCAGGCGTGACGCGCCCTCCAGCGCCTCCCTCTCGCCTGCCGCTTCGATGAAGATGGAGAGAGAGGCCAGCCCGTCACTTAACACATAGTGGTCGATTACACCGCCATTAGCGGTGTCTGGCACCCTGGAACGGCTGGTCACCACAAAACCGGCGGGCAAGGATTCAAAGTGCCACTGAGGCCTGCCCGACTCTATTTCACTCCGTGGCAGGTCTGATTTACGGATGGTGATGCCACTCTGTTTGTTGGATTCGTCAATGTTCCACTCGGCGACACCGATCTCGAGGTTGGTGAACATGGTCTGTTCCAGCGCCTGCCCCTGCTCATCCATCAGGTCCGACTTGAGTGGCAGGGCGCTCTCCTGATCGAGATAGAAACGATAGCCGTAGCGGTAGTCATCCCGCGGGATGATCGCCACCACCTTCGACTGATGACCCGCAATCCGGGCCGTGCCAAGGGTACGAAATGCGTAGTGAGGGGTGAGTTTGCCGAGGTCTTGGGGTAGCAGATCGAGAAACTTGTTGCTGGGTGGGCGCTTATCGATGGAGATTTGCTGGCTCTCGGGGCGAACGCAGGTAATTGAGCGTTTATCGCGAATCACCTCCCGCGGGGCACCGTTAAGTGAGATCAGATGCTCCCTGATCTGGCCATCCTCTACTGCATGCACCACCCGGATACTCTCCAGCTGGTTGTCGTGCAAATAGATGAATGTGCCCTGATAGTTCAGAGCGCGCACCGCAGTCATCATCCGTTCCAGCCATCGGGCGGCCTCCCGCTCTTTCTCGGCCGTTGCGGCCAGCCCTGTGGTCAGGTTCAGCGCCAGTAGGACACCAAAAAAAATCTGTGCAGCGATGCTCGCTGGACGACCTATCTGCATGCCTCTCCACTCCAACACAACAAACCTGTCGAATAACGGTTGATCATTTGGCCACGTCATAACTGACAAAGGTGGCGTAAGGCATGATGCCTTTCATGGTGTTGGCCGGAGCGTACTCCTGATGATTGACCAGATAACTATTGAGTTTGGTCTCAACGTCGGGGCGAGCCAGCAGCTCCCAGCGGGTGCCCCCAGACTGGCTATAGATGGTCTCTACCGGTGGCTTTTTCACCGCCACCGTGGGGGAGAGTGTGGCGACCGGATCATCATTGATTAACTGCGGGACCATGGTGACCGCAACCAGCGCCACTGAGGCGGCGATGGCAGTACCTGCCACCGGTTTCAGCCAGGACGCTGGGCGGCGTTTGACCATTCCCGGCGCAATGATGATAGGTTCATGCTCCAGGCTGGCGCTGATGGCGCTTGCCAGATCCGGCTGCACCAGCGAACCCAGTTCCTGACGCATCGCGTCGCCTATCAGATGATAACGGGCCCAGGTCTGTTGCTCTGATGGTGTTTCGAGCAGTCGACCGATGTGCCGGCTGATCTCGTGTTCGCTTAGCTCGTCATCCACCAGTGCAGATACTTTTTCACGTTCTTGTTCGCTCATCTCGCCACCCGTGCTTATGGGTTAATCAACGGTTGTAACCGTTTGTCTATCGCCTCTCGCGCCCGGAAGATACGGGATCTCACAGTTCCCACCGGGCAGGACATCGCCTCAGCGATCTCCTCGTAACTCATGCCTTCCAGTTCACGCAGGATGATGGCAGTGCGCAGGTCTTGCGGAAGAGCGTCGATGGCATCCTGAACGGCGGCACTGATCTCGCTGCTGAGCAGATGATTTTCCGGTGTGCCGTACTCTTTCAGACGATGCCCCTCATCCAGCTGTTCGGCGATCCCGGGCTCCACATCTCCACTCGGCGGGCGACGACTCTGGGCAACGAGGTGGTTCTTTGCGGTATTAATCGCAATCCGATACAGCCAAGTGTAGAAAGCGCTGTCACCACGAAATCTGGGGAGCGCCCGGTAGGCCTTAATAAAAGCCTCCTGGGTGACGTCCAGCACCTCGTGTGGATCCCGAATGTAGCGGGAGATCAGATTCGCGATCTTCTGCTGATACTTGAGCACCAACAGGTCAAATGCCTTTTTGTCGCCCTTCTGCACACGGATGACCAGTTCCTGATCCACTTGTCGCTCGCCCATCCGGGCCCTACCCTCCCTCATGACCTGCACGTCCCTGCGCTCAGTCTGATTGACACTCCAGATTCTGAATAGTTCGCCGCATCTACCGGCAGATTAATTCTATTCTACAAGCCTTTGATTTAGGCTAGGATGCGGCGACGCAATGCGAGTCGCATTATCGCTGTAATAGTAGGCCTCCGCAATCATGTCCACCGACCATCAGCACGACGTTTTGATCATCGGCAGCGGTGCTGCCGGTCTTTCCCTGGCGCTGCGTCTGCGCCCTGATCTGAAAGTCGCGGTAATCTCCAAACGCCAACTCGAAGAGGGCAGCACATTCTATGCCCAGGGGGGCATCTCTGCGGTGCTGGACGAGGAGGATACCCTCTCCTCCCATGTGGAGGACACTCTTAACGCCGGCGCCGGGCTCTGCGAAGAGAAGACAGTTCAACTGGTGGTGGAACAGGGCCCGGAGAATATCCGCTGGCTGATGGAAAACGGTGCCAAGTTCACCCGTGACGACAACTCGGCCAGTAGCGGCGGCTACCATCTGACTCGTGAAGGGGGGCACTCCCACCGGCGGGTGATCCACGCCGCAGATGCCACCGGCCGCGAGGTGGAGACCACCCTCGAGGCCCAGGTGATGGCGCGCGCCAACGTGGAGCTGTTCGAATACCATATCGCCATCGACCTGATTACCAACCGCAAGCGCCGCCAGAGCGGCGTCAATCGCTGTGTGGGAGCCTACATCCTTAACCAGAAACAGGGCCAGGTTAAGACCTTCCGCGCCCGTTTTGTAGTGATCGCCTCCGGTGGCGCGAGCAAGGTCTACCTCTACACCAGTAATCCGGATGTCTCCACCGGCGACGGCATCGCCATGGCCTGGCGCGCTGGCTGTCGGGTCGCCAACATGGAGTTCATCCAGTTTCACCCCACCTGCCTCTACCATCCCGAGGCACGTAACTTTTTGATCAGCGAGGCGGTGCGCGGTGAAGGGGGCCGGCTGTTGCTGCCCAACGGGGAGCGTTTCATGCAGCGCTTCGACCGGCGCGGAGAGCTCGCCCCGCGGGATATCGTCGCCCGCGCCATCGATCATGAGATGAAACGCATCGGCGCCGAATGCCTGTTCCTCGATATCAGCCACAAGCCGGCTGAGTTCATCACCGAACACTTCCCCACCATCTATCAGCGCTGCCGCGACCTGGGGATCGACATCACCCGCGAACCGATCCCGGTGGTACCCGCCGCCCACTACACCTGTGGTGGCATCTACACCGATCATCACGCGCAGACCGATCTGCCGGGGCTCTACGCTATCGGTGAAACTGCCTACACCGGCCTGCATGGCGCTAACCGGATGGCCAGCAACTCGCTGCTCGAGTGCCTGGTGTTTGCCGGGCAGGCTGCCAAAGATATTAGCGAACAGGCAGACCAGGTAGAGATACCCGGTGAGTTGCCTCACTGGGACGAGAGCCGGGTGACCGACTCTGATGAAGAGGTGGTGGTGGCCCATAACTGGGATGAACTGCGCCGCTTCATGTGGGACTACGTGGGCATAGTCCGCTCCAACAAGCGCCTGGAGCGAGCCAAACGTCGGGTCGACATGTTGCGCATGGAGATTGGTGAATACTACAGTAACTTCCGTGTTACCAATGACCTGCTGGAACTGCGCAACCTGGTGGAAGTGGCCGATCTGATCATCCGCTCGGCGCAGATGCGCCGCGAAAGCCGTGGCCTCCACTACACCCTCGACTTTCCGCGCACCGACGACCGGGCCCAACGCCATCCGACAGTGCTGATCCCGGACAACTACTTTCCCAGGACGCTGCCCTGACGGAATTCTGGGGACAGTATACCTATTCCCAGAAGACGCTGATGCAGTAGCATAGGCCACCGATTTTTTACAGGCCGTTCAGGGAGGAACAGCATGGCAAGGATTGCCCGGTTATCCGCATCATGCCACACAGCGCGGCAACCGCAGACAGCGTGTGTACTTCAATGATGATGACTATGCGCATTATTTGGAACTGATTGCGGAGGGCTATAGCCTATCTAACGGTTACCGACGATGCCCTGGTACGCGTGGCGCCGATACTGAAGTTGTTTCCAGACTGGGCAAATTACCTCACCGAGCCTGCTCAGGATGACGTGGAATACATCCAGGTTCATACACACACCGGCCGCCCACTGGGTGACGCGCCGTTTATCCAGGCAGCTGAGTCACTGACTGGCCGGATTTTGACGCCACAAAAGCCGGGGAGCCATTCCGCTGCAGGGAATGGGAAATAGGTATACTGTCCCCCGGAATTCCGCGAGGTAGTTGATCTACGTCAAGGTATGAGTTAGCAGTTTCACCAAAACACCCTACACTTAACCACACTATTAATGTGGGTTTCATTAAGGCATCCTACATTTCTATCACAGAGTTAATGGGGATTAGAGCATCATGAAACACCTAACTACCTTGTCGATCTCAGCTTTCCTTTTTCTAGGATTGTCTGGGACGGTTTTTGCAGGAAATGGCTCCATTGGCGAGGAAGAATATAAAAATAACTGCGCCTCCTGTCATGGCATCACAGGGAAGGGAGATGGCCAATTCGCTGAATTTCTAAAAAGTGGTGCGCCTTCACTATTAATCGTTCCGAAAGTATTGGCAGTGTATACTGCTTTCCATGGCTACGATAAAAGAACAGCGTGATCAGAAAAGGAAAGATGTAGTGGAGGCGATT